>DATDVH010000024.1:0-3351 GCA_035290045.1 Patescibacteria group bacterium
TCTTAGAAAAAGAAGGGATACTACAAAAAGAAAAACGAGTAAATAAAGTAATATATGGGTTAAATTCAAAATATATTTTTTTTGAGGAATTTTTACGTATTTTTGCCAAGCAGACATCATTTATATGCAGTTTTCTTAAAAATCAAGCAAAAATTGGTCAGGTAAAATATATAGTATTATCACAAAAATATGCTAAAAAGCAAAAACTGAAAGAGGGAGAAATTTATCTTTTATGCGTTGGCATCATAGTCATTCCTGAAGTGATTGCCATTGTATCAGAAGAAGAGAAAAAATTTAATGCTGAAATAAATTATACCGTTATGACAGAAGAAGAATTCATATTTAGAAAAAAGAATAGTGATCCGTTTATATGGGCGTTCTTAAAACAGCCAAAAATGATGATTGTAGGAAATGAAGAACAATTGATGAAATAAGTATTTTAATTATGAAACAAAAAAGAAAACCCTTCAGAGTTATTTTTTTTCTTATTATTCTATTTTTTATTATTCGTATTGACCTTCCTGAAAATGTACCGCTTAAATTTAGGATTGGAAATCTTAAAATAGATTCGGTAATACGAGCGGCAGAGATAGATTTCAATTTTTTTGGCATACGTGTCAAAAAAGATTTCAAGACTCGTCTGGGGCTTGACTTGAAAGGAGGAAGTCATCTGGTCTATGAGGCAGATACAAAAGCACTCCCATCAGGAGACGTAGAAGATGCACTGATCTCAGCGCGCGATATAGTTGAGAAAAGAGTAAATTTTTATGGAGTATCAGAACCAGTTGTCCAAACAGTGAAATCAGGGACTGTCTCGCGCATTGTAGTTGATCTTCCAGGCGTCAAGGATGTTGCTGAAGCACTGTCGTTTATCGGTCAAACTGCGCAGTTGGATTTCAAAGAAGAGTCTGTTGCATCGAGTGAGGCGGCAATTGCTACAGATACTCCTCTTATATTACGCTTGACCAAAAAAACCGGACTGACTGGTAAACATATAAAAAAAGCAACAGTACAATTTGATCAAAATACCAGTAATCCGACCGTTGCATTAGTATTTACTGAAAAAGGGGGAAAACTTTTTGAAGAGATTACAAAGAGGAATGTAGGAAAGCCAATTGGTATTTTTCTTGATCAACTCCCGCTTTCTGCACCTACTGTACAGCAGACTATCAGTGGAGGAGAGGCAGTGATCACCGGTAATTTTACTGTGGACGAAGCGAAAAAATTAGCAATATCTATCAATGCAGGCGCTCTTCCTGTACCCATCATACTTCGTGAAATGAAAAATATCGGACCGACTTTAGGACAAAAACAAGTACAGCAGAGCGTTCTCGCGGGAGGAGTTGGATTGAGCGCTGTCATTATTTTCATGATTGGATATTATGGAATATTGGGAGTTATTGCATCAGGTGCTTTACTTATCTATGGTCTTCTCTCCTTTGCGATCTTCAAAACAGTTCCAGTTGTACTGACGCTTTCTGGCATTGCGGGATTTATTTTATCTATCGGGATGGCAGTTGACGCCAATATCCTCATTTTTGAACGTATTAAAGAAGAGATACGTCGGGGCAAAAAGTTTGATTCAGCTGTACGCATAGGGTTTACGCGCGCGCTTTCTGCTATAAAAGATGCCAATATCACCACTCTTTTGGTTTCTTTTATTTTATTCAATCCTCTGAATTGGAGTTTTTTCCCACAATTTGGCGTGGTGCGTGGGTTTGCATTGACTTTGGGGATTGGCGTTCTCACCAGTTTATTTACTGGAGTGGTTGTCACAAAACGGTTGATTGAGATGTTTTATAAAGATAAATTAAAAACGACAATTTAATTTAAACTTATTTATGATCAATTTTCTCAAATACAAATGGGTGTATGGGGTGATATCAATATGCGTCATTATTATTGGTCTTTTTTCTGTATTTCGGTATGGTTTTTCTTTTTCTATTGATTTTATTGGAGGAAGTATAGTGGAATATAAGTTTGATAAAAAGATTGATGAAAAAACAGTACGCGCTTTTTTTAATAAAGAAAAAATCAAAATATTTTCACTGATTGTTGAATCAGATCATACCTATCTGATCAAAACAGAATCAGTTGACGAGAAAAAAGAAGGAATAGTGCGTCGTTTATTGGAGACTCAGCAGAAAACCCATATTGAGACTTTACGTTTTGAGACTGTTGGTCCGATTATGGGGCGTGAGACACAACAAAAAACAGTGTTTGCCTCACTGATTGCAATTGTCGGTATTTTCTTGTATCTGACATTTGCATTTTCAAATTTCAAATATGGATTGGCTGCAATCGTTGCCATGATTCATGATTTTCTTGTGGTTCTGGGAAGTTATTCGCTTCTCTCTCATTTTTTCGGCGCTGAAGTAGATACTCTTTTTGTGACCGCAGTCTTGACTTCTTTGTCATTTTCAGTGCATGATACTATTATTGTTTTTGATAAAATAAGGGAGTATAGAAAGCGTGATACCATCACTGCATTTAGTGTATTGGCAAATAAAGCGTTTACCGAGACCATCGTAAGGTCTTTGAATAATTCTTTGACAACCATGTTAATGCTTGTTGCACTTATTCTTCTTGGGGGCGCATCAACGCGGTTTTTTGTATCAGCATTATTGATCGGCATTATCACTGGCACCTATTCTTCTCCTTTTGTTGCAACACCGCTTCTAGATATGTTGGAGAGGAGAAAGAGATGAATTTTGAGCAATAAGACTATGGCAGAAATTGGTGAATCACTACAATCTGAGTTTGTTTCCTCCAATGAAAAAGCAGAGTATCTTGAGAAATTTATTCTGAAAGGAGGGAGTTTAATAAGAGACAAAAAATATACAGAAGCTATTAAATATTTTGACAGTAAAAAAACTGCAGAAAAAGTCGGTTTTTCATACTCTGACAGGATAAGAACAACGTGTGTCCTGTTGTCAGAATCACCAACTTCCGAAGATATTCCCGATATTGCAAATGCTGTGGCGAGCGTATCGTGGTTTAAAACCTTACCCGATCAAACAAAAAGAATAATTTTATCTACGGTTGTTCCCTATACAAACACGGTAATTATACCAGAATCTCTATTTCACGAAATATCTTTGATCCATATGGAAGAGTGGCTACACGGTTTGCAATATATGAGGTCAAAACCGAGGAGTGTCTTCTTGTTAGATCATGAATTAGATGTCGCTATATATATGTATAAACATAAAATACCTATGACAGAGACATTTCTAAGAAGATATGATAGAGCGAGTGCGATAGACAAGTTAAAAAATGAACGTTTTGTATCACGGGTTAAGAATTTTACCAATATTGTTCATTTCGTAAAGAACGCGTTCAACAGAAAAG
>DATDVH010000025.1:0-6314 GCA_035290045.1 Patescibacteria group bacterium
AAAAACCTACATCTTGAATTAAATTTTTATCCACTGCTGGATTATAATTTTCTGCAAATAAACTTTCTATTGGATAGTGAATTCGTTTTGGAGTTTTCCATTGTTGTCTATTTTTTTTATTGTTTTCTACACCAACTTCATACTCCAATTGATTATAGTTTTTAATTTTTTCCATTTAGTGTTGCAATTTGGGTGGATAATGGTATATATGAGTTTCTTTCATATTTGATTTTCCTATATTAGGAAGAAATAGTATATACTATTCTTTGACTAAATGCAACAAACAACATATCATAAAAAAATCATCATTACTGGAGCAGGAGGATATATTGGATCAATCGCGACATATACTTTTTTACAAAAAGGATATGAGGTGGTTGCGATAGATAATTATTCTCGTGGATACAAAAAACCACTTGAGGTTTTACAGGAAAAATTCGGTCAAGATCAATTTCGTTTTTATGAAGTAGATTTAAAAAATGTAGGGAACGCAGATCTGCGTTCCCTACAGTCTGTTTTTGAAAAAGAAAAAGATATTGCTGGCGTCATCCATTTTGCCGCGCTTTGTTCGGTTGACGAATCAATGAAAAAGCCAGAGATTTATTTTTCCAATAATGTCTGTGGCTCAATGAATTTACTGAATACCATGCAACGGTTTGATATCCACACCATTGTTTTTTCCTCAACGTGCGCGGTGTACGGCGAGGCAGAGTATGTGCCGGTTGATGAGGCGCATCCAACATATCCTGCCAATCCTTACGGTGAGTCAAAGCGCATGGTTGAGAAAATCATGGAATGGTACGGCAGACTGCGAAATCTGCATTTTGTTGTTTTGCGGTATTTTAACGTCTGCGGTGCATCAGACGATGGATTTTTAGGAGATAGCAAAAAGCCATCGGTTCTGCTGGTCCAAAACGCAGTGCGTGGTGCTTTGGATATTGAACCGTTTTATCTCACCTATCCTGAAGTTGCAACGCCTGATAAAAGTCCGATCCGCGATTATGTCAACGTTGTTGATTTAGCTGATGCGCATGTGAAGGCATTTGAGTATCTTATTAAAGAGGGAAAAAACGATATTTTCAATCTGGGAACAGGAGCAGGAAATTCAGTTCTTGAGATAGTGAAAAAGGTAGAGGAAGTGACGGGAGTTTCAATTAAGCTAAAACAAACAATTTCCCGACACGGTGAATATGCAAAAATGATTGCGTCAATTGAAAAGGCAAAAAATTTTTTGGACTGGGAACCGCGACGGGACATTAACAAAAGCATACAGTCATTGTTACTTTGGTATAAAGCCTGTCCACATGGATGGATTTAAAACATGTTTGATTTTCAACTCTTGAAAAAAAGTAAGAAAAGCAGGGCGAGATTAGGTTTGTTAAAAACTCCGCATGGTCAGATTAAAACGCCAGCTTTTATAACTGTTGGGACAAAAGGAACGGTGAAATCGCTTACTCCTCAAGATTTAGACGCGATCGGAACGCAGATGGTGTTTATTAACACCTATCACATTGTTTTATCTCCGGGAGTTGATGTGATTGAAAAAGCAGGCGGCATCCACACATTTTCCGGCATTGATACACCGATTATCACCGACTCCGGCGGATTTCAAGTTTTTTCCCTTGCCAGAAATTCAAAAGTAGGAACAAAACATAAAAACGAATTAAATAGTGAGGAACAACCACCCCATTTTGTTGCAATTACCGACGACGGCGTTGAATTCCGTTCTCCCAGAGATGGTGAGATGTTTTATTTCACTCCGGAGTTTTCAATAGACGCCCAGCGCCGGATTGGTGCTGATTTTGCGGTTGCTTTTGACGAGTGTCTTTATTACGGAGCCGATTACAAAAAAACAGAAAAGTCATTGAGGCGGACTCATGACTGGGCGCAACGTAGTTTACAAGTTCATAAAGTCCAAAGTCAAAAGTCTATAAAGCAGGAAATGTATGGGGTTATTCAAGGCGGCCTCTATGAAGATTTAAGAAGAGAAAGCGTAAAGTTCATCTCTTCTTTTCCATTTTTTGGATTGGCAATCGGCGGCGTATCAGTCGGTGAAACTAAAAAAGAAATGCGCGATCAGATAGGCTGGGTTATGGACGAGTTGGGAGACGATCCCCGACCCCGTCACCTTTTGGGCATTGGTGAGTTTGACGATGTTATGGATGCGGTCGTGATGGGGATTGATACGATGGACTGCGTTATACCGACAAGACATGCGAGAATGGGAAGATTTTATGTAGTCCAAAGTCCTGAAAGTTATGGAGAAGTTGATATATTAAAACAGGTATACAAAAAAGATTTTGCGCCGATCGATGAAATTTGTGAGTGTTATACATGTCATCATTTTACAAGAGCTTATTTACATCATCTTTTCAAACAGCGGGAACTTCTTGCCTATCGTCTGGCAACTATTCATAATCTTTTCTTCATGGAGCAGTTATTTGAGAATATACGGGAGAGTATATAAACATGAGCGGTGGACGGGATTTGAACCCGTGACCTTCTCTTTGGAAAAGAGACATTCTACCACTGAACTACCACCGCATATTTGATTTCTTTATTATACCAATAACTATGCGATAAGGTTGATAGTAATGGAAGGAAAACTGAGTTTATCGTCGGCTTCCAAGTAATCAAAAAGTGTGCCATCTTTGTGTAGTCCGAGACGTTTATTCTCTCCCTCAAGCCATGCTTTTTTATCTTTATCGCCACTGTAATTTTCAGTGAGGCGAGATTGAGTCCATTGACTTATTTCACCATCAGCCTTTTCCTTCCCATGATTTTTCATCCACTCACCGATTTCGTCATCAGTATGACCTTCTGATACATACTGTTTAAACTCCTCGTGGTTTATGTCTTTGAAGGCAAATAAGCTTTGATCAAGTGGACAGTTGAAATGATATTCACCTCTATTGCCCCACAGTTCTGCGCGACATTTGTCAATAGTGCGACCAAGCATGGCAAATCCGCCGATAATCACTTTTGGACTGCGAGGCGGTACTTTCGTCAGATTTTGGCCTGCTTTATTTATTTCATTAATCATAGTCGTAGTATAACTTATTTTTTTAAGATATGTAGAGGCTGTGCAATTAAGGACAAAACCGTATATTAATCAATGGTTATTTCACAATTATTGTAGTTAAAGCATATTTGAAAATGATCAAAAAAACCTATTTGACCTAAAATAATTGGAATATGTTTTGGTAAAGTGTCAGTAAAATAAAAAGTACATGGATAGATTTTATTATAAGCATGAAGAGTAATAATTTCTGATTTGGCCTTAAAAGTTGACCTATTAGCGGCAGTAAATTCTTTTTCTTTTATTTTATTGAATTGTATTCCTAACCATGCTCCAATCATGCCACTACAAAAGCATACGTCGGCACCAGAATCTATAAGTGCTACAACTAGAACTGGTGTAATTTTATGAGTTTTTTTGTAATTCAAAAGAACTTTAGCAAGAGGAAGGCGAACAAATTTATTAGTTTCGCTGGGGAGAAGAGAATAAGGTATTTTAGCCATTGGTGATAGTAGTTATAAAGCCAAAATATTCATTAGTTACTGGCATTATAAAGACACTTTTTTTATTCAATATTTTTTTGGTAATTGAGTTAAAGTCTTTAGCATGAGCAACCACAGTATTATTTTTATTGTTAATGGCGACCCAACCTGTTTGGTATTTTTTTAGAGCTTTAGTAAGATCAAGGAGTTTCATAAAATCTATTATAGCATAGAAAAGTTTTTCATTTCAAGACGATTTTTTTAAAATGAGCAGGGTCAGGTGGAGTCGCCCCGCCAAAATTTTTCATGCAGGGATATCAGGATTTGAACCTGAACCAACCGTTTTGGAGACGGTTATGCTACCATTAACACCATATCCCCTCGATGAGGCGGGGTTGGAGACCTCTATTCTGCCATTGAACTATGACCCCTTATTTACTGCGCCCTTGGACCGACTCGAACGGTCAACCGCCAGCTCCGCAAGCTGATGCTCTATCCAATTAAGCTACAAGGGCTTATACGCCACTTAATATATTCGCATTATAGCAAATTTCCCTGTATAATATTCATCATATGGATACTATTCTTCAAAAATCATACAAAACAAAACCACAACTTACTATCAAAGAGCTTCAACGAAAATTGCGTGAGAAAGAGCAACAGCTTCGTATAAAGTTTGTCTCACTCACCAAGCGGGAAAAAGACATACTGCTCAAAACGGTCAAGTTAAGCGAGGAAGTGGGCGAGCTTTCAAATGATATTCTATCAGTGCTTTCTCTTCAGAGAAAATCAAAACTTGACGCGTTTGATAAAACTAATTTATACGAAGAATTTGCTGATGTAGTACTTGGAGCTTTGGCTCTTGCTAATACTATGAGGGTTGATATGGATCGCGCGGTAAAAGATAAATTGAAAAAAATATTTGATGTATACGCTCAAGATAAATAAGTATTCAAAAAAACTGCTCTTTATTTTTCTGTCGGCATTTTTAATCAGACTGATAGGTCTTAATCAATCCTTTTGGCTTGATGAGGCAGTGACAGCAAACGTCGTTAAATATAATACCTTATTTGGAATCATAAAAAACTTTTCTCCGCATGATTTTCATCCACCGTTTTATTATTTATTTTTGAAAATATGGAGCTTATTTTTTGGATATTCAGAAATCGCTCTCCGCTTTCCATCGCTTCTTTTCTCTCTTGCGACAGGATATACGGTCTATAAGATTGGAGTTTTGATAAAAAATAAACGTTTTGCCTATTGGTCAGTTCTCTTTTTCCTTTTTAATCCACTGATTGTTTATTATTCTCAAGAGGCGCGTATGTATATGATGGCGACATTTTTCATTATGATTAGTTTTTATTTTCTTCTGAAAAATAAGTGGTTCTTTTTTACATTTTTTTCAGTGTTATCATTATATACATTCTATGGGTCTTTATTTTTTATTCTTACTTCTGTATACTATGTATTGTATAAAAAACAATATAAGAATTTTTTATATTTTATTTTTTATCTTTTATTTTTCATTTTCCTTATCTCTCCCCTGCTCTACTACCAATGGATGAATGCGCGAAAACAATTGATGATTGTCTCAAATTGGAGCTCTGTTTTGGGAACGGTTAGTTTCAAGAACTTATTTCTTATTCCTCTTAAATTTTCATTCGGCAGAATTAGTTTTTATCCGAAACCACTTTATTATATGATTGCTGGGATGTGGACGACTATCGTATTGAGCTTTGTGTGTATTGGCGGATTGAGGAATAAAAAGTTGTTCTATTTTTTCACCGTTCCGTTAATTTTTGGTTTGATTTTTTCATTTTTTACTCCCCTTCTCTCTTATTTTCGGTTTCTGTATCTTATTCCGTTTATGAGTATATTAGTCGTATATGGAGCGGCCAAAAAATGGCAAAGAAGCATATTATTTTCAGGGTTTAGTATACTTACTTTTATATATCTTTTCAGTCAAGGATTGCACCGTGAAGATTGGAGAGGTCTTGCACAAGACGTCGTTAAATATAAAAAAGTGTATATGATTTCTTCATCATCTGACCCAATAAAATATTATCAATCTGATGTTGTGGTACATGATATAAGTGAGTTAGCACGAGTGACTGGTAAAATCATCATAGTTATCCCCTACTCTGTGGATATCTGGGGAGTTGATTATCAGTCTATTTTGCGGAGCAAAAATTATTCGCTGAAAAGTAAAAAAACATTTCGTGGAGTTGTGAGTGAAGAATGGGGTCGTTAATTTATAGTAAGGAAATGATACAATAAGATGTTTAGTTATAAATTGTTTGTATATACTGTATGAATCAAAAATTATATGTATGTACTGGTGGTTGTGGTGCGGTTATATCTGAAGTTCAGTATAATGATGGACTAAAGTCGTGTGGAGCTGATGTTTGTTCTCATAAGGGTCAATCGTTTGAAGAACGGATCAAATGTGACTTATGCAGTGTCCTTTATAAAGAAGGAGAAGAACATCGTTGTCAGTAATTTTTATATTGAATTATGTTTTTCTCGTATTCTGCTGCCTGGATTTTTTTCAAGAAAACTGACAAAATGCAGGAGTTCAATCAATAGTTCAAATTTTTGTACTTTTCTTTTATATATGAAAAATTCTCGCGATCCTTTTTCTTCGTTTAATTTCTGTGTATGTGGATAAGAGAAAGGAACCTCAATATTTGCTACACGTATCTTTTTTTGAAGTGCGGCAATAATGGGAAAAAAGAGTACTTCAGAATATGCTTCAATGCCAAAAAAGCGTAAAAACAACTTCAGGTTGGTCATTTTTAAGGTATATCTGCGCA
>DATDVH010000026.1:0-9672 GCA_035290045.1 Patescibacteria group bacterium
TTTTTCTGGTTCTCTCATATTCCACTTTTCTGTTTCTATCGCTCGATACGTATTCCCGGAAACGCAAAACGCATAAGGAGCTTTAAGGACGCGCGCATTTGCGATCACTTGTCTCACTGCTTGTTCAAATTCAGCGTCTGATATACCGTCTTTCTTACACTCAATCACAATATACGGATATTTTTTATCATCATCTTCATAAATGACTATATCTGCGCGCCGATTAGGCGTGCTGTCGGGCATTGGAGTTTCAAACTCAATCCTACTTGCTGAATATCTATATTTATCAATCAAGTCAACATATAACTCAACCCTCACATGTTCTTCAGGATCGCGAAAGTTATATGAAAGGCCTTGCGCGGTATAGGTTACTTTTTTTCCGTCTCTGCTCATAGAAAGATACCCTTTTGCTTCTGCGTATTTGAGCAAGGCTATCTCTCCTGAAACTATTGTTTCTTTTAGTGGTTGATAGTGTATAGACATAGTGCGGTGATATTATTTTTTATAAATCCCTTGACGATGACCGATTTGATTTATCAAAATGCTACTTTTGTGTAAGTCAATCTCATATATGATACGGTAAGGCCAAATACTATATGAGTAATTATTTTTATATATTCCTTTTAATTTTTTTCCTAAATACGCATTATTTGCAAGATTGATTATTCCAATTTCCACACGCTGTTTATAGTGATTATCAATTGTGTGTAGATTTTTTTTTGCTTTTCTTGATAGAAGAATGCGATATTTCATATTTTTTTTTGCCTTTATCCGATATCATATACCCCTCACCCCGCAAATATTCATCAAATACGATACAATTACCTTCAGTGTAATCATTATGCGCTTGCGCAATATCTTTATCTAAATCAGGGAATTGTTCTATCACTTCCAGTGTTTCCTTCCATGATTCAAATTCCTCTGCAGATATGATGACTGCTTTAGGTTTTCCTTTTTCCGTGAGTACATAAAAGCAATCAGGTTTTTGCACTGCGTCGGCGATCTCAAAAATTCTCTTGCGCGCTTCAGTGATAGACAGTGTATTTTTTGTATTCATATACGTACATAATAGTGTACATATCTTCGATTTGTCAACAACTAAATTAATTTCTTTTCCTTAAAACTCAAAAATCCGTTTTTGCTCACAATGATGTGATCTACTAATTCAATGCCTAATATTTTTCCCGACTCAACTAATCTTTTCGTCATCAGTAAGTCATCTTCCGAAGGCTCTGTATTTCCTGATGGATGATTGTGGCTCACGATAATTTGAGCGGTGAGATATCTGACTGCGGGTTCAAACACTTCTCTGGGATGTACGATGCTTGCATTGAGTGATCCGATTGATATAATCTCTCGTTTGATTTCTTGATTGCGTGCATCAAGAAAAAAAATAATAAAATGCTCTTTTTTGTTATCGCGCACATCTTTGAGTTCACTCCATACATCTTTTGGGGAAAGGAGAAGAGATGACTGTTTATTTTGTAAAAACCGACGACCGAGTTCAAAACAGGCAATGAGAGCAGATGCTTTTGCGTCTCCCATGCCAAACGTATTTAATAATTCAGTTTTAGTCACACCAATTAATCCTTCTTTGCCAAATGTATTCAAAATTCGTTTGGATAATTCAACTGCGTTCAGTTTTTTTTGTCCACTGCGAAGAATAAGCGCTAATAATTCTGCATGTGATAATTTTTCAGGACCATACCGCGTGAGTTTTTCTCGCGGTCTTTCAATATTCGGAAGGTCTTTTATTGTTCCCATACTATCTTGTCTGCCGATAGGCAGGTCAAACTTACTGTATGATATTTTCAGTCAGTGCGGCAGTATCTACTAATCCTTGAGACTTGACATATTGACTTGCTACGTTGGAAATGCCAAATGCTGTAATTGCCGCCCCGAGAAGTTTGATACTGATATTTTTCCAATCATCTCCCGGTTTAATTTGTGCAGTCTGAAATAAGATAAGTGCAAAAGAAAGAATATTACTACTCATACCAACGATGAGTTTTTTGGATTGTAATGCTGATTTTGTGCTTGAATTGGTTGTATTCAGTTGTGGGTTGATAGGCGATCCGTTATTTTGCAAATTTTTTACTTTGGAGTCTAATTCTTTATATTTCACTTCAAGTAGATTGGTTAACTCATCAGAATTATTATCATGAGATATTTGCTTTTTAAGCCTGTCTACTGACAGGCAGGTTTGTTCATACTCTATTTGAAGAGTGTTATATTTATTTTGTAGATTCTGATACGCGGTTTTTATTGAGGTTACATCAACGACTTCAGGATCAGCTTTACTTGTTTCTTCTGCAAACACCAGAGGGTGACCAGAATAATATCCATATCCATATATTATTTTTTGAGGAGCCATGCCCCAGCTGGTGATCCTCTTTTCAGCACCATCCCATGGATCTTGAATGATAATATCATCCCCATCATAGTCAACGCCTAATACCCAATGCTCGTCTAATTTACTCGTAGAAGGGATTACATCAATTTTTAGAAATAGAGGAAAACCTTGGTCAATGATAGATCGTATAGTGTCCATCTGCGTTTGAGTTAAGCTATCAGGAGTTCTTACTATACCTTGATATACCATGTCTGGATATTTTTTAGTAATTGTATTCCATATATAGAGATTTCCATTGACATAACCATTATTATTTGTCAAATATGTATTGATTGATTCAGGATTTTCAGCATGTCCAAAATAGGTGCTTACCATAGCAACGCATGTAATCAGACAACCGTAGTGGCCAATAGTTCCCTGTGTGCCAAGTACTTTGTTTTTCCAAGCAGGATCATTTTGTGAATATGTCTTTGGTAATGTGAGTTTCATTTCAGTTGGTCTCTATTGTACAGGGAAAGTATTTAATTTGTCTATAGTATTTATCATATCATACTATATAAAACTTGTCTACCGATAGGTAGGATACGTCTCAAAGGATTTTTGTTATAATAAATACAAATATGCTTCATATTATTTTAGGTGATGATAGTAGAGCATCGCGACAAAGATATATACAATTAAAAGACGAATATAAAAAGAAGGAATATGATATTGTTCCCCTTGATTCTTCTTCTCTTCTTAAAATGGATCAATGGTTATATCAATCAATCGGATTATTTGCTTCAAAAAAAGCCTTTTTTGGTGAAAATCTTCTCTCCAGAAAGGAATTACGAGAATTGCTTAAAAAATATGATACAAAAAGTACAGATATAAATATTTTTATATGGGAAGAATTATTAGAGGATAGAGTTGTCAAATATTATTTTAAGAATGCTCATCTTTCTCTATCAAAATTACCTCAAACTATTTTCAAATTGTTAGACACTCTGTATCCTTCAAACAAACAGCAAGCTCTTACTCTCTTAGGTGTGCTTTCAAAAAATATCAACGAACATATGATTTTAGTTATGATGCAGAAAAGAATACGTGAATTAATAGTGGTTCAAGCAGGCATAAAATCAGAAAAAAAGTTAGCAAGCTGGCAGGTCGCTCGATTAAAGACGCAGGCGGGAAAATGGGATGAGAAGAAAATTAGTTCATTGTATGAAGCATTATATCGTGTTGAAGTTCTTTCAAAGACAAGTGCTAATTATTATTCTGTAAAAAAAGCCCTTGACATTGTGCTCTTTTATTTTCTATGATACTATCCACATAACAAATTAAAAAATAAAATTTCAAATATAAAAATTGCTTATGAATATTCCACAGAATATTTTCAAAAGTTATGATATACGAGGAATATATCCTGAAGAGATAAACGAAGAAAATGTATATCAGATCACTCAGTCTATTTACAAGGTTTTCCTAGACATGCATAATGAGCCTGATAAGCCTCTTTCTGTGGTTATTGGTCGTGATATGCGACTTTCTAGCCCTTCGCTTTTTCATATAATGCAAAATGCGCTTATTGACGCAGGAGCAAAAGTCATTGACATAGGACTTTCCTCAACCCCGACGTTTTATTTTGCGGTATATCATTATGGATATGACGCAGGCATTCAGCTTTCTGCTTCGCATAATCCTTCTCAATATAATGGATTTAAGATGGTCAAAAAAAGCCCTCAAGGACTTATTAAGATTGGAAAATCTACTGGAATAGAAAGGGTAAAAAAATATGCATTGGATATGCTAAAAATTCACTCTGATCAAAAAGGAACTATAGTAAAAAAAGATACTGTACTTTCTGATGAACTTGAAGAGACAAAAAAGATTGCCGACTTCACTAATCTTAAAAATATAAAAGTTGTCGCCGATGCGGCAAATGCAATGGGATCTCTTTACATTGACGCTCTTTTTAAAAAATTACCTCTGTGTCAGTTAATCCGTATGCATTTTGATCTTGATGGATCATTTCCTAACCATCAGCCCGATCCTTTAGTTAAGGCAAATTTGAAAAGCCTTCAAGAGAAAGTGTTAAAGGAAAAAGCTGATGTGGGGTTAGCTCCTGACGGAGATGGTGATAGATTATTTTTTGTTGACGAAAAAGGACAGATTATACCTGCATCCCATATCACCGCACTTGTCGCACGTGAACTTCTTAAAAATAATAAAAATGCACTTATCTACTTTGATATACGATATATTAGGACAGCCAAAAAAATAATAGATGAATCAGGCGGAAGATCTGAGATCACCAAAGTTGGACATGCGTTTATCACCGAAGCAATGAATAAAACACATGGACTTTTTGCCGGTGAATCGTCCGGACATTATTATTTTGCTTTTAATGGAAATGCAGAGTCTCAAATCCCTATTATTACTATTGTTTTAAGTGCGTTAGCTGAATCAGGTAAGCCTTTATCCGAATTAGTACGATCAATCAGTCGTAGTGAAGAATCCGGAGAATATAATTTCAAAACAAATCATGCAGAGAAAATTCTTTCCTCTCTGAAAGAGAAATATCATGATGGACTGCTGTCTACTTTGGATGGTATATCAATTGATTATCCCACGTGGCGTTTTGGTGTACGTACTTCCAATACAGAACCTCTTCTCCGTTTGAATGTAGAATCAGATACCAGCGAGCTTATTAAAGAAAAACGAGATGAACTGATTGATTTTATTATTCATTTAGGTGCAGAATTACATCATGATTGATCAGAGCATGATAAAAAAATACGATCTTTCAGATGCATATTCATCTATCAGACAATTACCAAATCAGATTGACCAAGTTTTAGATGAAGTAAAAAATATCACTTATCCTCAATCATATTATGATGCTGACTGTATTGTGATCTCAGGTATGGGCGGTTCTGTTTATAGTTATTATATTATCTCATCGCTTTTTGCACATACCTTAAAAAAACCACTGATTGCTGTGAATGATTATAAGCTTCCTTCATTCTTACCCCGCAAAACATTATTTTTAGGATCATCATATTCAGGGTCTACTGAAGAAACTATTGCGACGACTAACAGTGCAATAAAAAATAAATATAAGGTAACTGCGGTTACTACGGGTGGAGTTCTTGGTGATTTGATGAAACAGAATCAACTTCCGTTTTATCAATTTGAACCTCGTTTTAATCCCTGTGGACAGCCACGAGTCGGCATTGGGTATATGATTTTTGGAACCATACTTATTCTTGAAAAATTAAAATATCTTTCTTTTAACTTTGAAGAACTTGAAAGTTCAATTGATCTCTTAAAAAATAAAGATGACGAGATACAACAAAAAGCACATGATCTCAAAAATACATTGAAAGATGCCATGATTATTCTTGTTGCTTCCGAACACCTATCTGGAGTAGTCCACTCAGGACGTAATCAGATCAATGAAACAGCAAAAGTATTAGCTGAATATCATCTTATACCTGAACTGAATCATCATTTGATGGAAGGTTTGACCTATCCAAAAGATAAAAAACTTCTTTTTATCTTTTATAATTCACCATTTTACTATGAGCGTAATCACAGGCGGTTTGAGGTGACTAAAAAGGTGTTATCACAACAGAAAATCTCTTTTCTTGATGTTTCATTTGAGGCACACAATAAAATTGAAGAATTCCTTCTTTATTTACAATTCGGATCATATCTTTCATTTTTTTTAGGGATTGATTATGGCGTTGATCCCTCCAAAATCCCATGGGTGGATTATTTTAAGAAAGAACTGGCGAAATAATCCAATCGTAGAGAACAGAAAAATAGACAATGTATGGAACAGGCACAGATATACGTTACGTAGGGAACGCAGATATGCGTTCCCTACAGAAATAATTGTTACATGATTTTACCCCGTCGTCAAAGAAAACCCAATCGTTTGAGACAATATGATTATTCGCAAAACGGGTGGTATTTTGTTACTATTTGTACGAAAGATAAGGAAGAATATTTTGGTCAAATTAAGCAAAGTAAGATGATAATGACTGATGTAGGGAATATAGCACGTAAATTATGGTTTGAGATAACAAAACATTTTGATATGACCTCATTGGATGAATTTATCGTCATGCCTAATCATATTCATGGAATTATTGTAATTGGCGATAATCGCGAAATCGTAGGGAACAGGCATGCCTGTTCCCTACAAAATAATGAATATATTAAACGTAATCATCAATTGTTGTTTACAATTATAGGGTCTTTCAAATCAGCGGTAAGCAAAATTGTTCGTCAACAATTATTATGTTCATTCCAATGGCAACGATCATTTTACGATCATATCATCAGAAACGAACAATCTTTACACAAGATTCGTGAATACATCCAATTAAATCCTCTCAAATGGAGTGAGGATGAAAACAATAACGGCGTAATGCCAAAAATCTATTGACAATATAAAAATTATTGTTATTCTTAAATCATGGAAAATCAATCACTACCAGCTTATAATCAATCTCCAAATCATTGGAAAACAACGACTATCACACTTTTAATTGCACTTACTGTAGGAGTAGTGATATGGATTTTCAAATCTCAAACACAACCTTCAATAGTTTCAAATATTATAAATCAAAACCTTTAACACAAAATATAGCTCCGATAAATAGCATTATTCCTCAGAAAGAAATAATGGATTCAGAAATATTTCAAACAACAGGTAATTGTACTATAGATGAATGTGAAGCACAAGAAGAAGGTGATTTTTTTGACCATACAGATTTTATAGGATTGTCTGAAGTTAGAGGATACTATCATAGGTATGAATCAGAGGATTTCGGAACACCTGTCACCTGTGATGGTTTTGTTATTTCTGAGGAAAATAATCAATTCACTATACGTTTAAGAAATTTTATTACGAAAGAGAAACTATATCTAAAAGATAGGTTAACTTTTGATAATAAGCTCATAATGAATATTGAGATGGACTTTTTGGATCAACCTTTAAAGAAAAAAATAATATCATCTTCAGAGACTAAACAAGTTGAGTTACGATTTATGGCGCCGATGTTAATACCTCGTGGTGTTTCTACCTGCTTTAGTTCAGTTAATATTCTATCTGTAAAATAGGCTATTTTTTTCTTCTTCTTAAAAAAAGCTATCCAATAAACTATAGTTTAAGTTGTCATTGCGATTGTGGCGAAGCAATCCCATGAGATGGACATGGCTACTTCGTAGTTTCGAGACGACAGTGTATTGATTATGTCTGAACCGTTACTGTAAATCGTAACCGTTCAGGATTATAATAACATACAGAACAGGTATGCCTGTTCCCTACAAAATAACGTTGAATTATCTTCACGGATTAAAAGTAAGATTTCATAAGTCTTGACAAAACTGTATCAATCAATGTCATTTCGACTGAAGTGAGCGAAGCGAACGGAATGGAGAAATCTCTTTACAAAAGCCTGTAAGAGATTCCTCGACTTCGCTCGGAATGACAACTGTGTCAAGAACCGTGAACTCTTACGATTAAAGATTAAAATTCTTCCTTGATTTTTTTGTTTTCTATACCGTATACTGAATAGTATATCACCATTTACTTTTATGAATAAAAAACAAATTGTATGGTTTGAGGAGGTTGATAAGGAGGATGTAAGATTAGTTGGTGGGAAAGGCGCAAACTTGGGTGAAATGTTGCGCGCTCATTTTCCTGTTCCATATGGATTTATTGTTACTTCTCATGCATATTTTGATTTTATAGAACATAACCATTTAGGTAAAAAAATTACAGACATTCTTTCTTCTATCAATTATGAAAATCAAGACGATCTGATAAAGGCATCGTCTTTGATAAAAAAATTGATTCTCCATACTTCTTTGTCTTCTGAATTAGTAAAAAACATTGTTTCTTATTATGACAACATCAATACACGTGAGAAAAAAATTTTTAATACCTATCATCCCCTATCATCTGTTATGAAACACATAGAAAATATATATGACTCTCCGCTTGTTGCTGTACGTTCGTCAGCGACTGCGGAGGATTTGCCTACCGCATCTTTTGCAGGTCAACAAGAGACATATCTTAATGTGAGGGGAGAAAATCACTTGATTCAGAAAATAAGAGAGTGCTGGGCGTCTCTTTTCACCGAGCGTGCCCTATACTATCGCCACGAACAAAAATTTGATCATATCAAAGTTGGTTTAGCCGCAGTAGTTCAACGAATGGTTGTATCTGAAAAATCTGGTATAGCTTTTAGCATTGATCCAGTAACCAACGATAAAACAGTAATCACTATTGAGGCGATTCTTGGTTTGGGAGAATATATAGTGCAGGGAAAAGTTACACCTGATCATTACGAGGTAGAGAAAAAATCCCTCACTATTGTTAAAAAAGAACTCAAAAAGCAATTAGTAAAATATGTTAAAAAAGGACAGCAAAACGTAGAAATCAAGTTATCAAAAAATCAGGAAGAGCAGGAAAAAGTAAGCGATGATGAAGTGGTGCGTATTGCCCAATTAGTTAAAGCTATTGAAAAGCATTATTATTTTCCACAGGATATTGAATGGGCAATTCAGAAGGATCAAATATATATAGTACAGTCAAGACCCATTACCACTATAAAAAATAAAATATCAAATATAAAAAATAAAAAATCATTTGAAGAGAGTGCAAAACAATTACTTTTGAAAGGTGATCCAGCTTCTCCAGGTATTGCGTCAGGAAAACCAGTCATCATTCATTCACCAAAAGAAATTCATAAAATACAAAAAGGAGACGTTTTAGTTGCGTCACAAACAAACCCAGACTATGTGCCTGCTATGAAAAAAGCATCTGCAATCGTCACTGCAAAAGGCGGTCGTACTTCACATGCCGCTATAGTATCCCGCGAATTAGGGCTACCCGCTATAGTCGGGGCGTCTCATGCTCTGTCAGTATTACGCCGTGAAACAATAATCACAGTGAACGGTTCAACAGGAGAGATTTTTAGAGGAGGAAGATTTTCAAATAATTTAGGCACATCTAAAAGCATTGTATTAACAAAGAATCATCACAATCATTTGCGAACTATGACTAAAATATATGTTAATCTTGCAGAACCTGAAGAAGCGGCACGAATTTCTCACATGGATGTTGATGGAATCGGACTTTTGCGTGCAGAGTTTATGATTGCACAAATTGGTATTCATCCGAAGGAAATAATAAAGCAAAAAAAAGAGCAAGTGTTTATTCGTCAGCTTGCAAATGATCTATTGACTTTCTCAAAATTATTTGCTCCTCGCCCCGTGATCTACAGAGCAACAGATTTTAAGACAAATGAATATCGCAACCT
>DATDVH010000027.1:0-10652 GCA_035290045.1 Patescibacteria group bacterium
ACCTCCTTTCTGCTTCACGGCTTAAAGAGTATCCTTTCAGTTCTGGACACGGAATGATTTTGTATGCTCGCATAGACGAGCCATTATATGATCCTTTCATACAGTTTTGTAACTGTATCGGATCTATCGGGTCCTAGACAAGTCAAAAAAGTAACCATTCAGGATTTGACAAAGAAATTATTTCCTGAGCACAAATGTACTTAAAATTTTATAATGGCTCATACTCATTTTGATAACTCTTGAACGGTTACGAAAAAAACCCTTGACAAAATAAAAAAAAACATATACAGTGTTATTTATGAGTAGTAGAAAAAACATTTTCTTTATTTTTGTTCTAGTTTATGTTCTTTTGTTTTATTCACCTTTCAGTATCAAAGCTCAGCTCACTCAAGATATACCACAAACAACCACTGATTCACCAGCAACTCGTCAAGACAATATAGAAAATAGAAAAACCATTAGAGACAATAGACAAAGTGTTCCTGGACTCAATGTAAAAGAAAACCTTCAAATGCGGAAAGAGAATGTAGACATTCGAAAAGAAACACGAAGCGAGAGACAACAACAGTTCAAAGATAAAGTTACACAGATAAAAGATGAAAAAAAACAAGTCGTCATTGAACGTGTTAATCAAAAGTTTATAACGATCAATAAAAAACAAACAGATCGGATGCTTGAGCGATTAGAGAGACTTACCAATATTATAGTTAAACTGCAGGATCGTTTGACTACTTTAAAAAATGAGGGACAAAATACCTCATCAGCTGAGACTGCGATCTCAAACGCTCAAAAAGCTATTGAGACAAGTAAAATTGCAGTTCAAACACAGTCTTCAAAAGAATATGTACCACAAATTAGTAACGAATCAGCATTGCAACAAACCATTAGCACTACTTCAAGTCAGTTAAAAACTGACCTTGCTACAACTCATAAGACAGTTATTGCCGCGCATCAAGCAGTAGTAAAAGCTCATCAAGCAATAATCGCGATACGTAGAACTGTTATAAGCCCAACACAGGAAATAACATCAGTTATCATTCCGACCGTAGCACCAATTACTGAATAAAAAAATATATGGAAAATGACAGTCAATCAATAAATCAACCTTTATCACAATCAACCACACCTTCTTCCACAGCCCCATCATTTTCATCACCTTCTCAAATACCCCCCGCATCACCTCCTTCATCAACTATATCTCGCGCATCATCTAAGACAACCTTCATTCTCTTTATTATATTGCTCATCGTCATCATAACTGGAGGTGTCATATATTATATGTCAAATCAAATATCTCCTTCTACGACACCGTATATCCCCCCTGTCACAAATCAGGTTGAGAAAATACCTCAACAAACACCGACTGATATTCCCATAGTTACACCAACAGTTGATGAAGATATAGACTCTCTTAATACTCCTATTGACGACTTGACTCCTGATTTTCAAGATATTGACAATGACCTAAAGCAGTTATAAAAATAATATAATATATATTTATGTTATTTTCTCCGATTAAGTTTAATACACGATCTCTTGTTTTCATAGGGATATTGCTCATTATTTTTTTCTTTCTCGCAGGATTTCGTCTTGGAAAAAAAATACAACAAACAGATTATAAGAAAATCACTATCACACCAACACAAACTGCTAACACTGTATTTACTGCGCTTCAACTTAAAAGGTTTGTCGCATCAGCATGCGGTTTTCAATTCCTTTATCCTGCGGTACTGAAAGAATTAGAAAACGCAACGAATGAAGCTACACTCACCTATCAAACCAATGTTCCAAATCAGAAAACAAGCACAATCACGATCTCATGCGATTCTCCTTCAAAAATGAAAAAATTTACCGATATGATAGGACAATTAAAAACTGAAGGGATTAGAATTGTTGATACGGTTGATATAAACCTCTATCAATCAGATGTTATTGATACACCCTACGTTTATTTTATTCATCCTGAATCCAAAAAACAAATACTCATGCGCATACCGCGCAATTTATTAGATCTATTTGAAAGCACTCTCAAATTTCTGTAAAACTTCTTTCTTATGACTATTGAAGAAAAAATTGCACTGATAAAACAAGTAGGGGAAGAAGTCATCAAAGAAGAAGAACTGTATGACCTATTTCAAAAGGAAAAAAATTGTATCGCTTACGATGGTTTTGAACCCTCAGGACAGATGCATATTGCCCAAGGAATACTGCGCACTATAAATATTAACAAACTCATCAAAACCGGCATCACTTTTAAGATGCTCATCGCGGATTGGCACGCATGGGCAAATAATAAAATGGGAGGGGATTTGGAAAAAATACAAACCGTGGGACGATATTTTATTGAGGTATGGAAAGCATGTGGGATGGATATGCAGAAAGTGCAATTCGTATGGGCATCTGAATTGGTAAAATCAGATAGTTATTGGAAATTAGTTCTACAAATTGCAAAGACAAACTCCATCCGACGTTTCATAAGAACTGCCGAGATCATGGGACGAGCAGAATCATTTGATCTTTCAGCCGCACAGATCATTTACCCCTGCATGCAAACTGCTGATATTTTTACCTTAGGAGCACACATCACCGAGCTTGGGATGGACCAACGTAAAGTCAATATGTTAGCCAGAGAAATCGGTTCGCTTCTTGGGTATTGGAAACCAATAGTAATCAGTCATCATATGCTTACGGGATTGACAAAACCAACTTCTCATACTACTGACAAAATAACTCGCACCATAGAACTCAAAATGTCAAAATCCAAACCAGACACAGCGCTTTTTATGACTGACAGTTTTGACGATCTCAAACGTAAAATTGATAAGGCATGGTGTCCTGAAGGTATCGTGAAAGAAAACCCAATTCTTGAATATTGCCGATATATTTTGTTTGAAAAATTTGATGCGCTTCCCATTGAACGGCCTGCAAAATATGGAGGAAAACTCATCGTCAAATCAGCTGATGAACTTGAGAATCTCTACAGAACACAATCAATCCATCCTCAAGATCTCAAACACACCGTCATAGTACTGCTTGATAAACTCCTCCAACCGGTCAGACGTCATTTTATTGAAAACAAAGAAGCTCATACACTCCTTGAAACGGTTAAAATCTACCAAACCACACGTTGATCACTCCATACCTTTCTTCTCGCCTCTACCTTTTTACTCTTTATGAAAAAGTTCACCTCTCCCCTACTCTACTACATTAAACGACGTATTTTGTACTGTAATTCTCTTATTTTTTAGCCTCTTCTTTCTTTTATCATTTTTTACTAAAAAACGTAAAAAAATGTGATATAATACATACGGTTTTAAAAGTTTTAAAAGTGATTATGAGTGCAGAAAAAATGCCCGCTCCAATATCCTCTAATGAAATACTATATCCTCATTTAATACATACTGATGACATCGTTCATATCATTAAAAAATTAGCATTTATTCCTCCAATTCCTGAGATTGCAACAAGTAGAGACAGCGCCTTAGAAAGGAAAAAAATTAGAGGAATATTTTTTGAAAATGAAGTCAACGGATCGTACAATAGCATGGTTGAAAACATCACCTCTAAAAGAAGAGCTATAGGTCTATCACTTCGCCAATTTTCTCTTCCTAATTATCCCCATAGTAATCTTATACTACCCCCTTCTCTTCTCCCACTACTCCCCCACCGCATACTATTCAAAACTATAGGTATCAGTTCTGTTTCTCTCTTTATCTCCGAAGACCAATTACCCCAGAGCTATCAGTGGGAATATGACCCAGCATTTTACCCCTTTGGATTTGCCCGTAAAAAAAATTCTGAATGGAATGTCATTACTTCTCATGAGCATATTGCACATAACTCATTGACTGACAAACAAATAAGTAGTCTTGTGTGCTTAGATTTTTTTACCTCAGTTGAATCATTAAATATACACCCTTCTATGATTAAAAATCAGCTTTCAGAATGGATCAATACACAACCGAGAGAACAAATACTAAAACACATAAAAATTATTCCTTCATGATATGAAACCCCTCAAAGTCACGTTCTTCGGCACTCCTTATTTTTCAGCGCGATTATTAGACAAAATACTTGTCAACAAAAATCTTCCTATTGAAATACTCTTTGTTCTTACTCAACAAGACAAACCAACGGGAAGAAAAAAAATAATAACCCCCTCACCCGTGAAATTAATCGCGCTCAAACACCATATTCCCGTGTATTATTACATAAGTGAGATACCTGCCTCCCTCTTTTCAGCAATTGATCTGTGTTTAGTCTATTCATATGGTTATATAATTCCCGCACAATTCCTGAATACACCACGCTTTGGATTGTGGAACATTCACCCCTCTCTTTTGCCAAAATACCGTGGACCGTCGCCGATTGCCTACCCTCTTCTTCTTGGCGATAAAGAAACCGGAGTAACCCTGATGAAAATGGACGAAAAAATTGATCATGGAAATCTTATCGCACAAGAAAAACTATCCATAGACCCGGATGATAGCAGATTAGATTTGGAGATCAAACTGACTGATACAGGCTATGAACTTTTCATAAAAACAGTTGTTAAACTTATTTCAACAAAATGTATTACTTTTCACCCAAAAGAACAAGATCATCTCCACGCAACCTATACACAACTACTCACTAAGGATCATGGTTTTGTGGCTCTGGAGATAATAAAAAAAGCATTGTGCGGTGAGCAGATTGTAGAAGATGCACTCCCCTCTCTTGTTAAAGAATATCTTACGCACTATCCTCATGAAGAAACAAATTTCTTAAAAGTAACTTTTAATTTTTCAATTTTAATTTTTAATTTGTATCGTGCTCTCTCTACCTGGCCTGGTATATGGACAAAAGTGATAATAAAAGGTCAAGAAAAAAGATTGAAGCTGACAAATATGTCGTTTGAACAAAACAAACTCTACCTCAATAGAGTGAAACTTGAAGGGAAAAAAGAAGTTGATTTTATACAGTTCAATAATGCATACAACATATTTTAGACGCTTATACCTTGAATAAACTACCGATAAAATAACCAATAAAGGCTGATACCATACCGATCACGAGGATCTCAATCCCCTGCTTTATTCTATTTCGTCCAAGTGTCACCTGCGCTTTATAATACCCGACTATGAAAAGCGATAGTGCAGATATCAATAAAGAAAAAATAACTGCGGATTTTACTGGCAGGAAAAAAAAGGCAATCAGAGGAATAAATGAACCGATAATCGCAGATATTCCCACCCACGCTGCAGAAGTAAGCCCGTCTTTTCTGTTGACTGGTTCAAGTTTGAGCTCATCATTCATCATCACTTCAAGCCATATTTTTTTATTTGATGTAATTTTTTGAACAACACTTTCAAGCTCGCTTCCTTCAAAACCATATCTCTTATACAAACTGCGTACCTCTTCTCTCTCCCCTTCAGGCATATGCTTTATCTCCCATTTTTCCCGCTCATACTCACTTTGATAATAATCTGCTTCAGCTATCTTTGAGGTATACGCAACAGCTCCCATTGAAACGCTTTCGGCAAATGCCGCCGCAAGTCCTGCCACAATTACGATTTTTATATTTGAAGTTGCCGCGGCAACACCGAGAATCACACCTAATACATTGACTAACCCGTCTTGTCCACCTAAAATAATCTCGGGAAGGTTAAATGACTTTTTATGTTCTTCTCCATGTCTGACTGATTGTTGAATAGCGCGTACTGTATGCGCATTTTTTGCAAGCGATGTATCGCCTTTCAAATACGCCTCACGTGCTGTGTCTACTCGAGATTGTATCATAGAAAAATGATACACCTATTAGTAATAAATTGCAAAGCTCGGATAAAATAACATACCACATTTTAAGTAAAAAATTATTATAATGAAATATGATTATTTCTGTCGCCATTGCCATACACAACGAGGAAAAAAATATCATCCGATGTCTTTCGTCAATCTATAATTGGATTGATGAGATTGTGATCGTTGATGGTGCGTCAACTGACCACACGATTGAAGTAATAAAGCAATTTGATGTGAAACATAAGATAAAAATCTTTCATGAAAGACATATATCCATGTTTCATAAGAATAAACAAAAAGCGATTGAACAATGTACAGGACAGTGGATATTCCAACTTGATGCGGATGAAGTCGTCTCCACTGAATTAAAAAACGAAATCATTTCTGTTTTGAGCACTCTGTCAAAACATACATCAATGACCACCACTATAAACCAATGTGAGACAGTCGCCTATTCTCTTCCTCGTCTGAATCATTTTTTAGGACAGCCATTGAGAAAAGGAGGACAATATCCAGACTATACTATACGATTATATAAAAATGGTTCGGTACGTTTCCCCTGTAAAACTGTTCATGAACAAGTTGAACTCATCAGTAAAAAAGAAAAAAATAAGATACTTACTCATCCTCTTCTTCATTATCCCTATCCAAACTTTAGAGAATATCTGCGTAAATGGATACAGTATTCGTATTTTGAGGCAGATTTTCTCAAACAACACGGACTAAAACCATCTTTATGGAATATAAAAAAATATTTTTTTGTCCTTCCATTCTGGTGGTTTTTCAAAACCTATATTCGCCATAAGGGATTTCAAGACGGCTTTGCGGGATTGGTATTCTCTCTTTTTTCATCAATACGTTTTTGGGTTATCTACGTGGCGCTTGCGGAAAAAAAATCTGCTCATCTTAAATAGAGAGGTTTGGAATAAGAGACTTTACTTTATACGCGCCGTTCTTCTCAAAGACAACTTCATAAATCGGTAACTGTGATGCAAGACGTCTCACGGTCTCCAACCGTTGATTATCTGCAACTTGTGTCAAGATATCATAAAGATATTCTTTACTTACTTTAAGACTCTTATCTACGTACGGTAACAGTATATCAACAAGAGTTTTTCTTCGCAGATCATCAAGCGCCTGATGATAGACAAATGTCTTACCTATCGGAGCAACTGACCAATGCTCTCCCCTGATGATAAGCACTGCTCCTTCATTATGCTCTCCTTCCAATATGACGTTTATCGCTCCCTTATGTTGCGCGTCAACAAGAAAACTATCCATATAGTCCATGTCTGATTTTTCTAATTGATAAGCTGAAGGATCTTTATGAGCTTCATTGATATGCCCGCACCCTAATACATCCTGCTTATGATGAGTATCTGAATGAAGATAGAAATTGTCATACCCCTTGACTACCGACACGATAATTTCCTCCATCAATTGATGAGTTAAGCCAATATTATACTCTCTATTGACTGCCAATAGTTCCATCATGACTCCTGCGTCAGCACCGGGACGAGCTAATGAGCCAATAGTATCACTGGTATATCGCCCGTCAATACAACGAGCGTGTCTGTTTTTTTTTGTTACAGGAAAACGATTCTGCAAAACCAACTCATCAATATCCTCAAAAGTAAGTATTTTTTTTCCCGTTTCTTGTTTTCTTTTCACAAAACGATAGTATATCACTGTTTTTTACCCTTGACAATAGGTCAAAATACTCCTTATAATCAGTCTATGCGTTCATTTTTTCAATGGATCAAAAATCATAAAACCATTGTATTTCTTATTATTATCATAGCCTATCTTGTCTTAAAAAATAACAATCGTATTTATCCGTCATTTTTCCCATCAATGACAAATAGTATAGATAGTATGTCGCTTTCTGAAAGTACTGCTGGAGAAAGCAGACTTGAAAAAACGGTCGGTTCTTCATCTGAAGTTCAACTCCCTCTCCCCGATTACACTCCCACATCAAATAATTCAAATCGTATGATCGTACAAAACTCATCACTCTCGCTCTTAGTCACTGATGTTTCCGGTACACAGCAGACCATCATACAAAAAACAGTTGAACTCGGCGGATACATGGTCAATTCATATCTCACCCGACCTCAAGATGCGCCAAATGCGATAATCACTCTCCGTATCCCAGCACAAAATATGGATATGGCATTGGCTACTTTTCGTCAAATTGCAGTGAAAGTCATCTCGGAAAATCTGCAAGGCGAGGATGTGACCGATCAATATGTAGATAGTGAGGCTCGACTTTTAACTTTGACAAAAACAAAGGAAAAATTTGAGTCTATCATGGATCAAGCAGTCAAAGTGCAAGATATATTAGAAGTACAACGAGAACTAATCAATCTTCAATCGCAGATTGACGCGCTCAAAGGACAACAAAATTATCTTGAGAAAAACGCGCAAATGGCAAAAATGACTATTTATATTTCAACTGATGAACTTGCGCTCCCCTACGCACCATCTGAAAGCTGGAGACCAAACGTTATCTTCAAAGAAGCAGTACGTTCCCTTATCGGCGCATTCCGCAAAATCGGAACAATAATCATATGGCTCGGGGTATATGCAATTATCTGGATACCAGTAGGGATTGTTGCCTTCTTATTTCACAAGCGAAAAAGAAAGAATTATAATAAAAAAGATTTTTCTAATTAAACAGCTTGAAATCACTCATGCCGTTTAGATACGTATTTCATTGTATATAATGGTTACATGAGACAATTACTCATCTACGATCCAACTGATAAAGATGAGCTTTCTCGTCTGAGAGGAGGAGGAAGAATTATACAGATTCTGAAAGAAAACGTATCAGATCAGGCACTTTTTATCACTGATTTTTCAAAAGTAACTGAAAAAAACACTCTTCTTATCCCCTCTTTCAAACCGTTTGATAGACCCCTTCTTATCAAGCGTCTTGCCAAAAAACAAATTTTAATGATTTATGATGTTATCCCCTTAAAATACCCGAAGTATTTCCTCATCGGAGTCAAAGGCACATTCAATCTTTGGTTAAACAAACAAACCCTAAAATGCTACGATCAAATCATCACTATTTCTCAACATGTCAAAAAAGACCTTACTGATTATCTCAAAATCCCTCCCGAAAAAATCACAGCGATTCATCCAACTGTAAGTAATTTATTTTTAAATTCGCAATCCGAATATCTCAATCATAAATCATCACAGAGGCGAAATCACGATGCGACGAGTAAAATTCAAACTCAAAATGACCAATATTCCAAATGTCTGGAACATTTTGATTTTGAGAATTCAAATGTAGTAAGAACTTCGGATTTGGGATTGAAAAATTATTGTCTATATGTCGGCGATGTGAATTGGAACAAAAACCTCGTTAACCTCGCCCGAGCGATCAAAATCGCCAACATCCCCTGCATCTTTATCGGTACAAATTTCAATCAAAAGTTACAAAATCTTTCTCACCCATGGCAGAAAGAATTCCGAGACTTTTTGCAAGAAATCCACAACGATCACCGCTTTATTTTCGCAGGCTATAAGTCAGATGAGGAACTGATCAAACTTTATCAACAAGCATGTTGTAATATACTATTATCACTTGATGAAGGATTTGGGTTTTCATATCTTGAAGCAAGTACTCTCGGCTGTCCTTCGGTACTTTCAGATATTCCTATTTTTCACGAGACTGCCGAAAACACTGCTCTTTTTGCCAATCCTACCGACCCAAAAGATATTGCCTCAAAAATAAGACAGATTTTTGACGATGATACTTTGCGTACAAAACTATCACTTGAGGCTCAAGAAAGAGCAAAATACTTTAACCCTGAAAAATTCAAACAACAATTCATGTCTCTATTCAAAGAGTAAAAAGATTGATTGCATTTTCCATTGTCTTATCGTCAACTATTTTTTCACTCACCCCTTTCAACAGTGCGATCTGTTTTTTTATATACACTAAATATGCTGGTTTATTGGGAAAACGTTTTTGACTGCGAAAAGGCTCGGGGAGAAGAAACGGCGCGTCAGTCTCCAGAACTAATAAATCAGGAGGAATTTTTTTGATAAACTCCTGTTTATCTTTTCTATACGTGATATCACCGTCAACACCAATATATATATGATGTTTTTTGGCAAAATCAAGAAGCAAATCGTCTGGCTCACAACAGTGAAACACCATATGCCCTTCAAAATCATGCGACCACTGCTCTTTCAACGTCTCAAGTAATTCGTCTCTTGTTTCTCTATTGTGAATGATTACTGACTTGTGATATTTTTTTGCCAATTGAAGTTGCGCAACGAATAGTTCTTTTTGAAGCGCAATAAATGAGTCGTCAATCTGATAGTTTTCATATTTTGTTTTTTTGTACACATGCCGATCCAATCCAATCTCCCCCACTGCCACAATTTTATTGTTCTTGCTTTGCAAAAGTTTTTCTATCACTTCAAGATCATAGTGAATTTTCTTTTTGGGTTTTTTATTTTTTATATTTTCTTTTTTATATTCTATAACGTGATGCGGATGAATACCTACTGCCGAGTAAATAAAATCATATTTGAGCGCTATGTCAATGGCTTTTTTGGACGTGTCAATATCTGTACCGGGGACGAGGATATGAGTGATTCCTGCATGAAACGCTTCCTCAACAATCTCATCAACTTTTCCCTCAAATGCTGAAAATTGGAGATGACAATGAGTGTCAAACATATTTACATATTTATTATACTCACTGATGTATGTCTAGGACCCGATAGATCCGATACAGTTACAAAACTGTATGAAAGGATCATATAATGGCTCGTCTATGCGAGCATACAAAATCATTCCGTGTCCAGAACTGAAAGGATACTCTTTAAGCCGTGAAGCAGAAAGGAGG
>DATDVH010000028.1:0-2251 GCA_035290045.1 Patescibacteria group bacterium
CCTCCTTTCTGCTTCACGGCTTAAAGAGTATCCTTTCAGTTCTGGACACGGAATGATTTTGTATGCTCGCATAGACGAGCCATTATATGATCCTTTCATACAGTTTTGTAACTGTATCGGATCTATCGGGTCCTAGACACCACAATATGATAAAATATCATTATTATGAAAACAACGTATAAAGAACGGGTACAGAAAGTAGTGAGCTTCCCTGTAACTCTGTATCAATTAGCCAATAATAAAGCTCAAAATCTCGGTCTTTCCTTTGGAGAATATATCAAATTTTTATTGGTGAGCGACGTTAAAAAATCAAAAAAACCGATCCTACCTGTCGGCAGACAGGTGTCTCGTCTTGAAAAAATAACTAAAGAAGCTCTTGAGGAATCCAAAAGAGGAGAAGTTGAAATCATAGACACTCCTGCAAAATTAGAGACCTCTTTTGAGCAAATGTGGAAAGAAGCTCAATAAACTAATGATCATTCTTAAGTATTCTCAAAATTATTTAACAAAAAGAAAGAAATTTCTCAAAAATAATCCCCCAAGAGCAGAAAAAGTCATTAAGAGATTAAAACTTTTTGTTCACAATCCAAATCATCCCAGTCTTCGTATTGAGAAACTGAAAGGAAACGACGTTTGGACTATCAGAGTAGATAAAGGCAACCGCATCTTTTTTACTTGGGAGACTATTCGGATCGCTCTTCTTCTTGATATTGGCAAACATGATAAGTATAGGACTTACTAACATATATCGGTTGGGTAGTATTGGTGAAGATTTCTATTTAACCCTGAAGCTTTCCAAAATACCTATGAGCACTAACCGAAGACTGTCAGGGAAAGATTCGCTTTCTTCCATAATAAACAGAATATGAAATGTTTATCTCATTGTCAATGTTTTTTTATCTATACGCCACTGGCTTTGCTTTGGAAACTAAGATAAGGCTCATGCGACGATTACGTATATCAACTTTTTCTATAAATACATGAATCTTTTTTCCTATTGTCAGTTTTTCTGAAGCTGGCACTTTTGAGATGTGGATCAATCCCTCAACGCCCGGTTCAAACCTGACAATGTATCCATATTTTTCTTTACGAATAATCTCACCCTCAAGCTCTCTATCACGAGAATACTCTTTCTCTACATGTCCCCATGGATCTGAAGTGAGACGTTTGATAGAAAGATTAAGCTTGAAATTATTCTCGTTTTTTTCCGTTACCACCACATCAACTACATCACCCACATGAAAATGTTTTGTTGGATCTGATACTTTGGTCCATGAAATTTCTGATATGTGAATAAGTCCTTCTATATTATTTACCTCACAAAAGACTCCAAAATCAGAAAAACCAATGACTTTTGTCTTATACTGACCACCCACTATAATCGCATCAAAATCCTTTTTTAGATCTTTGTATGAGATGCCAAGTGCAACTGCTTTTTGAGACACTACTAAACGATTTTTATCCTTGTCTACTTCCAACACTTTCACTTTCACCTTCTGTCCATATAATTTTTCTGGTTTATCGCTATACTCTCCTGTCAACTGAATACGAGGAATGACTCCCCGAATACCCATAAAATCAATAAAAATACCCCCCTTGCCATAATCTCCGCAAATAACTTCAATTTCTTCTTCTTTTTTTTGTTTTTTCTCCAAAATATCCCATTTTCCTTTTTCAAAAAATTTTCTCATGGAGACGACTGGATATCCTTCTTTTGTCTCTTCAACAACGATTTTTACTGGAATAGAATCACCTGCAACAAGATAGGGAAGATAGGTTACAAGCTCTTTTGTCTCAAGCTCTCCTAATACTGCGTATGATTTCCAACCAACATCAAAAAGAACATGTTTTTTTGAAAGCGAAATGATTTTTGCATCCATTTCAGTTCCTTTTTTTGGTGGCACAAAAGTATGGCGCTTAAGCAAGTCTTCCATTGTATGCATTGTTCTTTTTTTTGTAAGCTCCGTCAACGGTGTTGTTTTATTATCCGTGTTAATTGAAGCGTCTTGTGGTATTTTTTTTCTCGCCATTTAAACTATTCCTCCTTGTTTACCCGTCATCACGGGAGTATAAACTACAGTATATCAAAAAATATGCATAATACAAGAACCTGTTCAGGACCTATACATACGATACAGTTGATGAGTTTGTTTTTCAACTTGTAATATAACATATTCAGCAGGTGTTTTATACCCTAACGCCTGATGAAATCTGCGTTGATTGTATTTGGTGTTAAACGCCATACATTGTT
>DATDVH010000029.1:0-3674 GCA_035290045.1 Patescibacteria group bacterium
TGATAAATTTTCTCGTTGTACAGAGAAATAATCAGCTCCGTTTTGCTGTTCTACTTCAGTCAATCCTTCTATCGGGTTAAATAATAGTGTCTGAGCTCCTATCTCTTTTGCAACTGTATCTACAAATCTGCGGTTGATGAGATTTTCAAAGAAAATATAATGAATGTTATTTTTTTTTGCAAACGTGCTTATTTGTGCTAATTTGTGAGGAGATGGTTCTTCGTCAGGGATAATTCCTTGTATAGCTATTGGATTCAATTGATAACGAGCCGATACATACCCCACTGTATTATGTGAGGTAATTATATATTTTTGTGTGCAATTTTGTAATCCAGATATAAAATCTTGATCCAATGTATTCAGTTTTTCTTTCAGAATCTTACTATTTGTAGTATAAGACAGTCTATGAATAGGATCTATCATAATAAGTGTTTGTGCTATTATTGCGACTTCTTGCTGTGCAAGCACGGGATCAAGCCATATATGTGGATCAGATATTTTTCCTTCTTTTTCAACAGAATGAGGTGTTATAACCTGTTCTGCTACTGAAACTAACTTAATATGATTTTTGGATAAATTATATTGTAATTTCTTAACCCATGGTTCAAGCCCAAAACCATTTACGATAAGCAGATTGCTCTCTTCAATGCGTTGAATATCTTGAATCGTTGGCTCGTAATCATGTGGTTCAAATCCTGTAGGAGTGAGATTGTTAATCTGGATAAATTTTTTGCCTATCTCACGGGTGAAAAAATAAAGGGGATATAAAGAGGTAACAACTTTGATTTGTTTTGATTTTTGAGAAGGTTTCTGTATTTTCTTACCGTTGAAAAAAACGCTCATAAAAACAATAATGAGAGCACTGACAATAAAAAAACCAATGCTCATGTGAAGAAGCTTTTTTTTTATTGACATTGTATGCATGCACCAAAAAATTCTAAATAATGTGAATCAACACGAAAAGTAGTATTTTCTTCCACTTCTTTGAGTAAAAAATCTTCTATCAATGAAATATCTTCAACCTTGTTACATCTGTTGCATATCAAATGGTGATGATGTAATTGAGAGCATAATTCGTAGTGAGTCGCTTTTCCCTTAAAATATGTTTTTCCTACAAATCCCAATTGTACAAATAGATCAAGAATACGGTAAATAGTTACTTTATCAATTTTTAAACCCTTTTTAGTTATACGTCTCATTATTTCGGTTGCACTTTGAGGGGTATTGAGTACCGTATTAAAAACAAGCAGACGTTGTCGTGTCATTCTATATCCTTTTTCCTGAAGTTTTTTACATAGTTCTTTTCCTGCTGTCATGGAATTATTATTGCAAATGAGTTGCAATAAGTCAAGGGTCTTTCATTTTTTATAATACCGCTTGACGAATATCTGGTAAACTAAATACTCATCGTAAAGATATCACCTGAAAGTATATCAAAATGAAAGTAATAGCAATTATTATAATTCCAACTAAGCTGCCAATCGATCTGAATCTTTTTTGTCCAGCTCTTTTGAAAAACCAAAATAGTTGACCAAACAACGTGATTGCTGTAACAAGATACAAAATATATCCAAGAAAATTATTTAAAGCCTGCGGATTGATTACTATAAAATGGAATAGAGAACTGATATAAGCGATATAGACAAAGCGGTGGATAAATTTCCATACACGTGGGGTCAATTTCTTTACCATCCAATCAGTTGATGTAATTGTCATAACAAATAAAATGATATATGCGATCGTACCGAATATAATGGGATTAACCAATGGATTGAATGTGTAATATGCACGATGCAAATCATACTTAAAAATGAATCCCATAACAGTTGCTACATGAAAGAAAATAAGAATAAACCCTGATACACCCAGATACCGTCTGATGCGCCAATGAACTGCCAATCTCGGATACCACTTAAAAAGAGCACTTGAGAAAAGCGCAAGACTAATCAATATCTCTCCGCTTATAGCAAAACTTCTTATTAAAGATAATTGAAGAGAATTTTTTGTGAGATAAAAATATTCAAGAGTGAATGTTGCAATCCAAAAAATCAGCACTCCACAGTTCAATGTGATCATCGTACGCCAATAGATTGATGGAAAAGTTTTTATCGCAACTTCAGTCATATCAATCCATTATAAATTATTTATACCGCTTTCAGATGAAATTGAAACAACGTGCTTCATCTGTAAGCGGCATAACCCTTCGTACGTTCATTTTGCTTTGCAAACTGAACTACGATGGGTATACAAGAAGTAAGAGAGATTGAACAAAGCTATAATCATTGTATATACTGTAGATTATATCTGTTCAATGCAGGTTAGGAATATCACACAACTCATGAGTATGATGAAGAAAATGTATTTTATTTTACTATTTTTATCTCTTGTTGGTCTTGCAGACGCAGGATATTTAACGTATGAGTATTATGCAAAAATAATCCCACCTTGCACCATAGGATCCCTTTTTGATTGTGGTACGGTGATTAAAAGTTCGTATGGATATATTTTTAACATTCCTGTTTCATTATGGGGTGTTGTATATTACAGTATCCTATCTTTCACAGATTTTGTATTCCTTATGCATAAAAAAAGGCAATGGATACATATCTTTTCAATTGTTTCCGTTCTTGGATTTTTATTCTCAGTTTATTTTGTGTATGTGCAAATTTTCATCTTGAAAGCACTTTGTTTTTATTGTATGCTATCTGCAATTAATAGTTTTATTATTTTCATTCTCATTATATATATATGGATAAAAAAAGCGCGGCCTTAAACACTCCACACGTATGGATTTTTCTGCGGTTAGCTATATCTTTCATATTGTTGTGGGCTTTTTTTGATAAATTATTAGGATTAGGATTTGCAACTCCATCTGATAAGTCATGGATAAAAGGAGTCTCTCCCACTTTTGGATTTCTTAAATTTGGTCTTGTAGGTTTTTTTGCACCTTTTTTTCAAAATCTTGCAGGAAATGCAATAGTTGATCTTTTATTCATGATGGGACTATTATGTATCGGTCTATCACTTTTTTTGAATATCGGTATACGTATAGCAGGAATAGCTGGCGCACTACTTATGTTTTTAATGTGGTTATCGCTTTTTCCCCCAAAAAATAATCCTTTCATTGATGAACATATAGTGTATCTAATTATTTTTGTTGGGTTTGCCTCTATAGAACAAAATACGCAATTTGGATTAGGTAACTGGTGGAAAAAAACTACTCTCGTTAAAAAATATCCTTTTTTAAGATAATAAAACTTAACGAACTCATCATGACATTGTTTTAGCAATTTTGTAACTCGCATTCAATACCTAATTTTTGATGAATTTAGGTGTAGTTTTTGACTACGTATGCGACGATGATGATTGCAGCAAGTACGATAAATACCACACCTGTTTGGATAATACTACTCACAGAAGCATTTTTTTTACTCTTTGCCATAAGTGTTTATATATCTTAAATGTATAATAGTCCTCTCCTTTTAATATATGGCATAAATGATTTTTTGTCAATATAGAAAATACAGAAAAAAATTGTCTAGGACCCGATAGATCCGATACAGTTACAAAACTGTATGAAAGGATCATATAATGGCTCGTCTATGCGAGCATACAAAATCATTCCGTGTCCAGAACTGAAAGGATACTCTTTAAGCCGTGAAGCAGAAAGGAGG
>DATDVH010000030.1:0-6751 GCA_035290045.1 Patescibacteria group bacterium
CAACAAGCACACCGAATAAAAAAGAAGAGATAGAAAGAATACGAAAGGTCTGCCAAACCGGCGAGATGATTAAAGTAAAACCAACAAAGATTGATTTAATGTTTGAGTCGAAAGACGGTGCGTATTACTTGTTTGATATTAAAACTGCAAAACCAAATGCCGGCGGATTCAAGGAATTTAAACGCACCTTGCTTGCGTGGGTTGCTGTTGTTTTGGCAAATAAACCAGATGTAGAGATAAATACTTTTATAGCAATTCCGTACAATCCCTACGAACCAGAGCCATATACTCGTTGGACAATGAGAGGGATGCTTGATTTGGAAAATGAACTTAAAGTAGCAGCTGAGTTTTGGGATTTTCTTGGTGGGAAAAACACGTACGAGGATTTACTTGATTGTTTTGAGAGAGTGGGTATTGAGTTGCGAGATGAAATTGATGCCTACTTTAAGCGCTTTAATAAAAAATAATATGGAGAAAATCTTTGCTAAACACTTTGTAGAAGTTAGATTTAAGAAAATAATCGTATGATTAAAAAAATAGTATGAGCAAGAGGGTTTTTTTTGGGGATTTGAAGATTTGATGAGGAGACAATCAGGTGTGATGCATACTGCAGTTGGATACATCTGTCATACTATCTGGTTTGATTGACAATCGGTTGCGAATTCAAAATTATTTCAGTATTATTCATGATATGAAAAAGAAATTTGGCATATTATTTTTACTTATTTTATTATTCGGGGGTGGAGTAGCAGTCAAATTTTTGGTTCTTGACCAACAACCAAGCGAGGGAAAACTCAAAGTTTTCTCATCACCGTCTGCAAGTATTTTCCTTAATAACGAACCAATCGGAAAAACTCCGTACGAAGAGACCAAGCCAACGGGAGAATATATTTTGAAGCTTATTCCTGAAGGAACAGCACCTGATGTGGCTTCATGGCAGGGGAAAGTTACTATTTACAAAAAAGCTCTGACTTTTGTTGATCGTGAGCTTGGGTCAAGCGATCTTACTTCGGCAGGAGTGATTTTTAACATAATCAAGATGTCTTCAGCTCCGAAAAAAAAAGACGTTGGAGAGATTGAAGCTGAGACAGAGCCGAGTGGTGCCATTGTGTACCTTAATAATGATGAGAAAGGTATTGCTCCACTTATCTTAAGTGATGTGCCAAAAGGTGAGCATGAACTGTCAGTATATGTGCCTGGATTTTTTAGACGAACGCAGAAGGTGAACGTAGAATCTCTTTTTCGTACTTCAGTCAAATTCAAATTAGCTCTTGATCAGTCTCAAAAGAAAATTGAAGATATCACAGACGAGGAGGCGACAGAGAGTGCGGAAGAAAATAAAAATAATAATGAAAAATCCGCGACGTCAAGCGCTACGAAAACAAAAATTATCGTGGAAGTGAAAGATACTCCAACGGGTTGGCTTCGTGTTCGTGAAGAGCCGACCATCATTGCATCTGAGACGGCAAAAGTAAATCCAAAAGATATTTTTACCGTTCTTGATGAGCAAAATGGATGGTATAAGATAGAATATGAAAAAGGCAAAGAAGGATGGATATCTGCACAATATACAGTGAAAAAATCAGAGTAAGGTCTGTTTGATATTCTTCTCCTTTTTTATCCTTTCTGATATGATGATAAAAAAAGCAAGAGCACCCGCGACCATGATAAGAGCAAGTACTTTTTGTATTCCGTAGAGAAAAAACGATGAAAGCCCGAAAAGAAATGTTATTATCCAATAAAATAAAGCTATTCTCATTTTGCCCCACCCCATTTGTAGTAGTCTGTGATGAAAGTGTAGAGCATCTCCTCTGAAAGGAGATGTGCGATTTTTTAGGCGGCGTATAATGACATAACACGCGTCTATAAGAGGAATGGAAAGAATAAGTATAACGATTCCTATTTTTCCAAACGATAGAATTGATAAAACCCCAAGCATGAAACCAGCAAGTGATCCTCCTCCGTATCCTGGCATTATTTTCTGTGGATACACATTCCACACGAGAAATCCTCCAAATGATCCAGCGGTGATAAACGAAAGTAAAATAATTGATTCTTTTGTGATATGGTGAGCAGGTATACGAAAAGAAAGCGATCCTAAGAAAAGCGCCGCAATGAGTACAAATCCCGGCATCTGACCATCTACGCCTTTGCTCCAATTGACGAAATTCATCAAAGCGACAATCCATATGATTGATACGATGTTTGACCATACGAGAAAGGTGTGCGTCCCAAATAAATCAAAAGTGAATGTGAACGAATCAAGTTGAACAACGCCTCCAAAAAAAGGGTTGCTTACGTAGGGAATACCTAATCCAAAAAAAATAACGATACTAACAAGTATGATATTGAGAAAGAAACGAATATAGGGAGATATATCATAGAAATCGTCTAATATACCGACAATAATGATGAGCGCTCCTACAATAAGTATCCCGATCACTATTTTGCTGATTGTGATAAAAAGAAGTGAGGGGATAAGTAATCCGAGATAAAGGGGGATGCCTCCTGCGCGTGGGATAATCCCTTCATGTATGTGTGCAGGATGTGATCTTTTTTTTGGATCGTCTACTAATCCGATTCGTTTTGAGAGAGAGATAGTTGGTTTGGTGATAACAAGCGATACGATAAACGCTAAAAGACTTGCCCATAAGATAGACATATAATTTTAGGTGACTAAAAATATAATACGTACGAAAATAAAAGTGATGAGAGTAATGATTGATATATTGACATAAAAGGTGAGCGAGTGTACGAACTGATTTTCCTTAAAATATTTTCTTGTAAAAAAGTGATTTGTCGCAATCATCAGAGATGAGAGTGCGGGTAAAAGGAAAATCATCCACGTATCTGTGATTTGCGCATCACCCTCTAATCGTGAGTAAAAAAGTGGTAGTTGTGGAGGGAGGATACCGACTCGTAGTATAAATACAACTATCATGATAAGGAGAGAAAGGATAAGCGCTATTGGTATTATAGTAATTTTTTTGATCATAGACAGTTTCCTTTATTTTATTGCTCTGATTTCATAGTCAGTATCGTTTGTTAATATGAATGTCTTTTGAGGATAGAGAGCTACCGTGTTTGTTAGTTTATTAGTAGGAATAAGCGCTTTTCCAATATAATAAGGAATTGACTTTGGATCATATATCCATGTTCTTTTTTCATCGAAATAATACACTGTAGTAAAATAGAGTGTTGGATCAGCGACATAAATGAGATCATTTTTTCCGGCAATGGTTTTTATTTCACGTATTGTCTTTCGTACATCCCCCTTTTTTTTATATAAAGATTCAAGCGCAGTATAATGAATAGTCACGATATACAATATGGTGATAAGAATAAGAAATGTGCGACGAGCTGTCCTCTCAAGAAGATATGATAAAAAAAGAATAAAACCGACAGGAGCAAAGATAAGATAGCGAAAAAGAAAAATAGGGATGAAAAAAGAAACAATAAGAGTTCCTATATAAAAAAGAAATGACCACAAAGCAAGGAGCACAAAAAGATCGCTTTTTTTTCTGTGATGATGAAAATGACGGATTGATAAAATAATTACTACTAGTGTTAAAAAGAGTGAAAGCACTACTATAAAATAATTATAGTATTCAAAAAAGGATTCATATCCAGTAAAAAGAATTCCTATTGATTGCAATACATCATACAGAGTTGTTTTGCCAATCCAAAATTCATCGGTTTGTAGAATAAGGCGAGGATATACCCAGAAAATCCAAGGAAGAAAAATAAGAAAAGGAATAAGCATAAACTTACAGTGCTTGAAAAATGTACGACGATAGATGATTACCTGATATGCTATTTGAGTTGCGATGACAAGGGCAAAAAAATAATGAGTATACAACCCAACGATGGACGCGATAAGATAAGGTGTATATTTCTTTCTCAGAAAAAAATAAAATGAAAGTGTTGCGATGAATGCATACGCTGAATACATACGAGCCTCAAATGCATAGTAAAGAAGTCCCGGATTGAGTGCAAAAAGACTGAGGTATACCCATTTTCTTTTGGTACGTACCTTGATTATGTTATCTAAGAATAGGGATACGACATACAGAGTAAGAGCAAAAAAAAGAAGTGAAAGACTTCGTAGTGCGATTTCACTTTTTCCAAAAATACCGATCCAAAAATGGAGCATTATATAATAAAAGGGGGGATTAAAATCTTGAGCAGTAAGGCGTATAATTTCAATAATGCTTTTTTGAGCCAAAAGATAGCTGAATGCTTCATCTCTCCATAGACTTTGAGTCATGAAATACAAGGGTGTTCTGTTGAATAAAAAGTCCATCATACTTCCTTTATTTTATCATAGTAGTTTGATGTTGCAAATGACTATATATATTATTACAATTATCACTTATACCCATCGTAGTTGAAATTGCAAAGCAATTTCAGCGTACGAAGGGTTATGCCGCTTACAGATGAAACAAATTGTTGCAATTTCATCTGAAAGCGGTATATAAATATGGCACAGCAGAAAACCCCAATTTTGAAAGTACATAAACTATTTAAGCAGTTTAATTCAGTGATTGCGGTAAACGCTATATCTTTTGAGATGTATGAGGGGACTATCACTGGTTTATTAGGTCCAAACGGCGCTGGAAAAACAACTACAATTCAGATGATTCTAGATATTATTACTCCAACGTCTGGGCAAATACGCATATTTGGTCAGTCAATAACAACGCAGAGAGAGGAAGTGCTGGAAAAGATGAATTTTTCATCTCCCTATGTTAATCTTCCCCTTAATTTGAAAGTTATTGAGAATCTGACGACATTTGCGCGTTTATACGGAGTACAGAATATTAAGAAGAAAATAATTCAGCTTGCTGATTTTTTTGAGATTGGAGATCTTCTTCCAAAAATGACTTCATCATTATCAACAGGCCAATTGACACGAGTCAATTTGACAAAGGCTCTTCTCAATGATCCAAAATTACTTTTGCTTGATGAGCCGACTGCATCGCTTGATCCTGATATCGCAGATAAAACAAGGAAACTCCTCAAACGCATTCAAAAGGAAAGAGGTATATCTATCCTCTATACTTCTCATAATATGGCAGAAATTGAAGAATTGTGCGAACGAATAATATTTATGAATAAGGGAAATATTGTTGACGACGGAAGTCCAACGGATATAATCAAAAAATATGGACGCAAAGATTTAAACGAAGTTTTTATTACCATTGCTCGTAGTCATCAATAAATTAGTATGAAATGGTATCGTATCCATGCGCTTTTAATCAGGCATTTGTATCTCTATCAGCGGAGTTTTCCGCGTCTCATGGATGTATTCTATTGGCCAGTGATGGCTCTTTTAGTGTGGGGATTTTTCAGCGTGTATCTACAAAAACAAAACGCAGAAAATATAAATATCGTTACTGTTCTGCTTGGCGCACTTATTTTTTGGGAATTTCTCAATCAATCGCAAAAAGCAGTATCGGTCGCATTTTTAGAAGATGTGTGGGAGAGGAATTTGCTTAATATTTTTGTTACACCTTTGAGGGTCAGTGAGTTCCTGACAACTACTGTTTTATTAGGTTTAGTGCGTATTGCCTTGATTAGTATTGTTATGGGAGTTCTTGCTTTTTTCTTGTATCATTTTAATTTATTGCTTTTTGGTTTTTTTCTTATTCCATTTGTTGTCAATCTATTGATTTTTGGATGGACTTTAGGCATCGTAACAACTGCAATCATTTTACGCTATGGTTCGCAGGCGCAGATATTGGCATTTGGATTTATTTTCATTATTCAACCGTTCAGCGCGGTTTTTTATCCGGTATCAGCATTACCCAACACACTTCAGATAGTCGCATATCTCATTCCTACAACTTATGTGTTTGAAGGTATGAGAGCGCTTATACGTACTGGTCAATTACCGTATATGTTGTTGACTCTGTCTACCATACTAAATATGGTTTATTTGGTACTTTCACTCTTCTTTTTTAATCTTATGTTCAAACGCACTAAAGCGCGGGGAGCATTGCTGAAATTAGAATGATGTTGCAGTATACTATATCTTCATGAAAACAAAAAGCGAGATATCTGCGGGAGGCATAGTCTATAAGAAAATTAAAAATGAAAAGCTCGTCCCGAGCAAATCCAAGGGATTAAAAATGAAAAACGTTTTGTGGTTGGTGTGTCAGCATTCACAGCATAGGGGTTGGGTTTTTCCTAAAGGATTGGTCCGAGATTCAGACGCTACAGAATCAATTGAAATTGCGGCACAGAGAGAGACACGAGAAGAAGGCGGTGTTGAAACCCGTATTATAGCACCTCTTGGAACACCAGTAGTATATTTTTACACTTTTGATAAGCAGAAAATCAAAAAAACAGTTTATTATTATCTGATGGAATATGTGTCAGGCGATCCGAAAGATCATGATTGGGAGATGATGGATGCACGGTTTATATCACAGGATGAGGTAAAGAAAACATTGACATATAAAACAGACAGAGAGGCTTTTGAACAGGCGTTATCTCTGTTGTGGTAGAAGCATCCGTAGTTCAATGGATAGAATCTGGGCTTCCGGAGCCTAAGATGGGAGTTCGATTCTCCCCGGATGCACTGAATTTCTAATATACCATTATAAGTATTGTCTAGGACCCGATAGATCCGATACAGTTACAAAACTGTATGAAAGGATCATATAATGGCTCGTCTATGCGAGCATACAAAATCATTCCGTGTCCAGAACTGAAAGGATACTCTTTAAGCCGTGAAGCAGAAAGGAGG
>DATDVH010000031.1:0-7375 GCA_035290045.1 Patescibacteria group bacterium
ATGAAAAATTCAAAAAAAATATATCAAATTTCATTTCTCTCCATCATCACAATTTTTAACTTTTAACTTTTCATTTTTAATTTTCTTTATTCATATCGTATCGCGTCAATTGGTGATAGTTTTGAAGCCCTTCTTGCCGGAAATACTCCGAAAATGATTCCAATAAATGAAGATACTCCCAATGCGATTGCTATTGTTTGAATATTGATATATGCCGGAAAAAAGCGTTGGATAAAGATGACGATGATAAATGAAAAGATCAGTCCAGCTAATCCTCCGATAAGTGAGAGAATAACAGATTCAGCAAGGAATTGAAAAAGAATATCAGATCGCGTCGCTCCAATAGCGCGTCGGATCCCAATTTCCCTTATTTTTTCAATGACTGAAACATACATGATATTCATAATGCCAATTCCTCCAACAACGAGTGAAATGCCCGCAATCGCCACCAACACAATATTAAGCACTCCAAAAATTGATGAAACTGCTTTCAATATCTCGGTTTGCTCAATCACTGAGAAATCATCTTCCTTATATCGTTTGAGCAATATATTTTTAATTTCTTTTTTTATTGATGGAATACTTTCAGGACTTTTAGCTTGTAGATAGATAACCACAAATTTTTTATCTGGATTAAAACTATATGCTGATTTATACGGGAGGTAGATAAATGAGTCAAAATCAGGTCCTCCAAATCCTCCTCTGCCTTTTGACTTTAAGACTCCACTTACTCGAAATCCTTGATTTTCAATTTTAATAATACGAGAAAGAGCAGAATCTGCTGACCCAAAGACTTTCTCAGCTATTTTTGAGCCGATTACCACTTTCTTACTTCTTTTTTCAACATCGCCTTTATCAAAAAAATTCCCTTTGTCAATTTCAAGATTGCGAACAGGAAACATATCTGCAGTGGTAGCATACAGATCGCTTATTGCAGAATTGCCTTCGCCACTCACTGTAATAGTTTTGATAAACATCGGGACGACAAAAAGGTTGGGCTTTATTTTTTTGAGATTAAGCACATCTTTCTCATCAAAACGTGCCCCACCCAACGAACCGCCTCCAGACCTGAATCCTCCTCCTTGTAGTATTTGTCCGGGAAATATTATCACCAGATTAGTGCCCAAGCTTTCAAATTGGTTTTGTATATATTTTTTTAAGCCCAAGCCAAATGAAATAAGTAAAATAACTGATGCGACACCTATAAGAATCCCTAATGAAGTGAGAAAGGTACGCATTTTGTTGCGTCTGAAATCTTCAAGAGCTGATTTAAGAATAAATAGTACGTAATTCATATAATTTTTCCGTCCTTCATATATATTTTTCTTTTCGTCTTATCTGCAACGTCTTTTTCGTGAGTGACGATAACGACAGTGATATTATCTTTTTCATTGAGGTCTTTTAATAAAGTAAGGATAATCTCTCCTGTTCTGGTATCAAGGTTACCGGTAGGTTCATCTGCTAATACGAGTTTTGGATTGTTGACAAGTGCGCGGGCGATTGCGACCCTTTGCTGTTGTCCACCAGAAAGTTTATTGGGATACGAATGTGCTTTTTCCGCAATGCCAAAACGTTCCAATAAATTCAATGCTTTTTCTCTTGGGGTAAAGTTCAGTTTTCTTCTGTTGTAAATAGTGGGAAGGAGAACGTTTTCTAAAATAGTCAGTTTGTTGATAAGATTGAATTGTTGAAAAACAAAGCCGACAAATTCATTGCGAAGTTTGGATATTTCATCATCATTCAGATCGGCTATATTTTTGCCATCTATATGTATGGTTCCTCTTGTTGGTTTGTCAAGAAGTCCGATCAGATGCATCAAGGTTGATTTACCAGATCCTGATGGTCCAACAATTGCAGTTAACTCACCTTTTTTTATTGTAAGCGATGCATTTTCAAGTGCGGTGAATTTCTCATCTCCCAACCTATATTCTTTATATACTTTATGTAGTTCAATCATACACAGTATCACCTTCAGATAGTCCAGAGATAATCTCAATGAGATTATCTGTCTCAATACCTGTGATGACAAATTGTTTTTTTTGTTTATTATCAACCATGTGCGTAACATATTTTTTTCCATCTTCTGTCTTGATAAATTTAAGAGGAACATACAAAACATTATTCTTTTTTTTGGTTGTAAGAGTAAGATCGCCTGTCATACCTATTTTGTAGCGATAATCAGTATTTTTTGAGGAAAATATAAATTTGACCGTATACACTGTCCCTGTCTCATCGGTTTTTGGAGTGAAGGATATATTTTGAATTGATCCTTCAAGAGTAGTAGTAAGGTATGGATCAAGCACGAGCGTACCATTCATGTCGCGACGCAGTTTTGCGACTTCAGTCTGATCTGCGAGCGCTTCAAAATAAATAGTCTCTGGATTCACTATCTCATACTGTGCTTGTGTAGAGATGATATTTATGCCCGCATAAGACGGATCTGTTTTCACCACAATACCTGCGATAGGAGTTGAGAGTCGGGAGAGATCAATCGCAAGATTTTGTAGTTCAACGTCAAGGACAGCATTATTCAGATCATACTGTGTTTTATCTACGATTCGTTTTATCTCATCGGTGATGGCTTTATCATCATAATCATCTTTCGTTTGGTCAAAATCAGTGCGCGTTTTGAGAAACGTATTTAATTTTTTATCTATATTTTTTTTCATCTCTCTCATATCAAGGGTTGCAATAGTTTGGTATTTTTTGACCACATCTCCTTCTTTGACCCCTATCCATGATACTGTGCCTGATGTTTGAAAATGAAGAATAACATCTTCTTCTGCTTTAATTTTTCCTGATATGGTGATATCTTCTGTAAGGCTACCTCGTTTTACTTGAGTTCTCTCAATTTTCTTATTTTTTTGTTGAACCTGATAGTTTCTATAAATGAAAAATCCAATTATGATAATAATTCCCACGAGAAAGACAAAATATATCTTTTTCATTTTTATAAGTTATATTGTACATTAAGTTTGTCTATCCGTCATGTTATAATGATAAGTGTAGTATATATCACTGGCCTAGTGGCGAAGAGGAAACGCGGCTGTCTGCAAAACAGCTACTGCGCCGGTTCGATTCCGGCCTAGGCCTCATAAATTGAGTGAGTTTATACTACTGTATCAGTCTAAACAAAATACAAATTATTAGCGATGCAGAAATTGAGGGGCACGTGTGGGATTATTTTATAACAATTTGATGTTTAGCAAGAAAGTCATCGATTTGATATACATTTATAATCTGTTGTAAAAGATCATAGTGGCTAAACCTAACGCAAAGGAAGCCTTTCCTAACGTTTTCAAAAAATTTCTTCTATCTATTTTTCTTTCTATAGTCTTGATTTGTTACGAATAAATAATATGAATGAAGTATATGCTATGATTATTAAAAATGCAAATGCTGACATTATATTGGCTAATTTTCTTATTATTGTATCTTGAAAGACAAATCGTACTTGATGAATACCGTCGGGGATAGTGATAGTGATAAGTTTATATTTATTGAGGTTGTTTATTACTATTTGTTGATTATCTACGTACGCGTGCCAGCCGGGAAAATAGAAAGTGTTCAATCTTAATGTGGTGGGAGATACCGCGTTTACTCTGAATTTTTTTTCAGAGAAATTATTTTTCAACATTGTTATTTCAACTTTTCCTGATATGATCTCATACGGTTTTTGAGGACGTTGGTTTTTGTCTATTGCAACTATAGTTGTTCCAATATCCGATTGTGTCGTCGCAATTCCTTTCGGCACGAATTCAAACGAACTTCGGCTGACGCGCCACGTGATTTCCTCTTGTGTCGTTAGTCGTAAGTCATCAGTCCACAAGAGTTTTTGAGGAGTAAAATATTTTTGATACATTATAATGATTGCACTAATCAAAAACAGAGTGATAAATCGTTGCACGCTCCGAGAGTATGCAGAGTGCCATATTATGTTAAAAAAATAAAGTGTATATCCAGATACGACTGCTATAAAAAAGCCTGCAAAAGTAAGAAAGCGCCACGGGAATTGAAGATACCAGAGATAACGAATGTTGTCCCAGATGAATGCAGAATATGAAGTGGTCATAAAAAGGCTGAAAAAAAGTAAAAAAAGAAAAAGAGTATAGTATTTTATCTGTTTGATTTGTATTGACGATGATCCTGTAAATAATTTTTTTATAGCAACTATTATAAAAAGCACTATTGATATGATTGTCAATCCTATAGGTATCTTTCCTAATTGAAATGTCATGCCGTCATAGTGTCCTGCAATTGATCCTCCATATCCCCACAGTGAATACCAAAATTGTTGAAGATAGATGTAATGAATCTTATAATTGGCAAGTTCTTTAGTAAGAATATCATCAACGAGTGTGTAGTGTCTTTCAACCAGAGAAGGAAGCCAAAAAAATGCTGAAAATAACAGTCCTATTACAAATCCATATGCCGTATAGAGAGTATAACGGAGTTTTGTTTCGTGAGTATTAACAAAAAATAAAAAGAAAAACCCTATATAAAAAAGAGAGGAAAAAGCTATCAATGGATGAGTGAGTATAAGCAATGCGAAAGAAATTCCCAATAATAAACTATTTTTCATCTTTACTTTTTGGGAGAGATTGAGCAGTGCAAGAAATACAAAAGGAAAGAGTCCCATACTGAAAAACTCAGCTAAAGCACCTCGTACGTAGATAATCACCGCATGATAGAAAAAATAAGTGTACATAGTAGCGCTCAAAAACCCAGCTAATTTTCCTCTTAATTTCGTAGTAAAAAAATAAATGCCAAGCGCGCCCACATAAAATCCTGTAATGAATACGAGTTTTATAGACCAAATCAGTGAGAATCCACTGCGATGGAATATCAGCGCAAGATAATAGACAAGTGGTGGATAGAAATTAAAAAGCGGATAGCCAAAACCAAACCCTAATCCTTCAACCCAGCGTGGATACAATCTGCCTTGTCGTATCCCTTCATCAAGCAAGAAAAGTCGTACGATATGTTGATCATCGTGCATTGAAAAATATGCGCTGTTTATCAGTCGTATAAACGCGGGAACTGTTATAATAAAAATCAATAGAAAAGGAAAAAGTCGTTTCATATACCTATTTTAATTTATCACGTTTCATTTTTCTATGGTTGAAGACGTACAAAAGATCAAGTCGCGTAGTTTTTTAAGCGCTTTCACATTAGTTGCTCAGACTTCTTATGCGGCTTTTTTAGGTTTTGGTGCTTTTTTTATTCTGACTTTGAAGTCCGGCATACATCTTTTGGGAATTTATAATACAGTGCTTGCGATGCTTTCTTTTTTTAACTATTTTACCAATTTAGGACTTGCGGCTGCACTTCTTCAAAAAAAAGACTTAGAAAAAAAGGACATACATACGGCTTTTTTTATTCAGTTTTTTCTTACGATCATTGCAATTATAATTGGTTTTTTACTCACAAATCATTTATTCACTTTTTATAAAGATCTTCCCCATACTGCGATATATCTTTATTGGGCGGTATTGGTTTCTTTTTTCTTACTTTCTTTGAAAACAATCCCTTCTGTCCTTCTTGAGAAAAAAATCGCTATTTATAAAGTCGTTTTTGTCCAAGCTTTAGAAAATACTGTTTTTTATGCCTGTGTCATCATTTTTTCTCTTCTTGGTTTTGAGATATATGGATTGGTTATTGCAGTATTGTTTCGTTCACTGACAGGAGTGATCGCTATTTATATCATGTATCCATGGTCTCCTCGTTTGATTTTCTCATTGCACTCTGCAAAACGATTACTTCGTTATGGTATCCCTTTTCAGGGAAATTCATTTTTGGCGCTTATCAAAGATGACCTTCTGATTATTTATCTTGGATCTGCGATAGGGTTAACAAACTTAGGATATGTGACTTTTGGTAAAAAATATGCAGAATTTTCTATACGTATAGTCATGGATAGTATAAATCGCGTCGCATTTCCACTTTTTGCCCGTTTTCAAAAAGAAAAAGAATTGCTTGCCAAAAGCCTTGAAAAAGTATTATTTTATGAATCACTCTTTATCTTTCCCATTCTTATGGGAGCTGTTTTTATCTTTGATAGTTTATTAAAAATCATTCCAGGATATTATGAAAAATGGAATATAGCTCTTTTTTCTTTTTATTTTTTCTCCGTCTCATCTTTTTTTGTCAGTATGAGTACGCCGTTTATCAATCTTTTCAATGCAATTGGAAAGTTGAAAATAAGCCTTATGTTCATGGTCTTATGGACTGCTCTTTTATGGGGATTAGTTATTGTGTTGATGCGTTTTTTTGGTTATGATGGTATATCTATTGCCTTTTTCGTTATGTCGCTCACTTTCATATTTGTGGTTAAGGTCGCTCATCGGTATGTACATTTTTCTCTTAAAAAGGCTCTCTATCCCTCTTTTATCTCAATGTGCGTTATGGGAGTATATTTATTTTTTATACGAGAAATTATGGTATCCTATTTTCATACTGTTTTATTGCACGTTGTCTTTTCTATTATTGGAGCAGTGGTGCTCTATTTCTTATTTATATTTCTATTAAAGGGTAAAGCATTTTACCAAGAAATGAGAGAATTGTTCGTATTCAAAAAAGATACTTTATGAAAAAAAAACTTGCTGTTATTACTGTTAATTATCAAAATTATGCTGTTACGGAAGAATTTATTGAGTGTTTTAAGAAAATGAATTCACCAGATTTTAAGGTTTTTATTTCTGATCTTTCAGTTAAAAGACAAATCATATCTCACCAAAAATGGTTAGAAGTTATTCTGTCTGAGAATAAAGGGTATGCTAGGGGAGTTAATGTCGGTATTGAACGTGCTCTTTCCCAAGGATATAATCAGTTCGTCGTGATGAACAATGATACGAGAGTAGAAAAGGATTTTATCAATACGGTTCAAAAGAGCCTCAATACACATCCTCGGGCGTTAGTCTCGGGTAAAATCTATTATGAAGCGGGATATGAGTATCATACAACGCGTTATAAAAAACAAGAGTTAGGACACGTTCTTTGGTATGCAGGAGGGTTAGTTGACTGGAAAAATGCATATACGACTCACAGAGGTGTTGATGAAGTTGATCAAGGTCGCTACGATCTTTTTGAAAAAACTGAGTTTATTACTGGTTGTTTGATGCTTTTTGATAAAGCAGTTATTGATGCAGTGGGTCCGTGGGATGAACGCTATTTTCTTTATTATGAAGATGCTGATTGGTGCGAACGTGCAAAGCGCAAAAATATATCTCTTTATTATGATCCAACAGTCGTCATCTGGCATAAAAATGCACAGTCAACTGGCGGCGCTGGTTCATCAGTGCACAAGCGTTATCAAGAAAAAAATCGTCTGATTTTCGGCTTAAAGTATGCGCCCTTTCGCACAAAGATTCATCTG
>DATDVH010000032.1:0-3663 GCA_035290045.1 Patescibacteria group bacterium
ACCAAAAATGTGAATGAACAAATAAATCTTCTGCGGATTTTTTGAGGATGATGGATGCGTTTATGCACGAATTTAATTGTGTATTCTTTGTATTCAATGCGCTGATTATCCCTGCTAAGACATCGCCTGTTCCTCCTTTTGTAAGTCCTGCGTTACCTCCCTCTATCTCCACCAGTGATGATCCATCTGATACAAGATCGTTTACGGCTTTCAGATGAATGACTGAACGATATTGATATGCTATTTTTTTCAAAACACTTTTTTTTTCATTCAGAGACATATCGGCGATAGGTATATGAAAAAGTGAATGAAACTCACCTTGATGAGGAGTGAGAATGGGTGGCGTCTTCAATAATAAAAGCCATTCTTTTTCCATCATTTGTAATGCGCCTGCATCAAAGACAAATTTTTTATGAGGATACTGTGTGATCAAATATTTTGTCAAATGGTAAACGTATAACGGTTCATTCTTTAATTTAATAATAACGGAAGGTATAAAGTTTTTATTTTTTTCTTTTTCAGTCAATACTCCTCTTTCCATTCCGGGCCCGATGAGAATACAATCATCTTCTGTAGCATAGGCTGGAATATTTTTTTTCCTGACAACGATGCCATCAACAAATTTGGTTTTTAAGTTGAGAAATATCTTTTTGTTTTCTACTGTTGAACAATAATGAACCATATCAACGATTCGCGATGCGATTGCGGCAGACCACAGTGATGCGGCATGAAAAAGCGATGAGCCTCCAATGATGAGTAGTTTGCCATTCTGTCCTTTGTGGGAATCTTTGCGAGGTTCTCTTATGTGCGATAGGTACGATTGCAGTGCTTTTTTATCAGATGTTTTAATAATCATAATGCGTTCTCCAATTTGGAGGATTTGATATACTATTGTATCATGTCAACGAAAACCCACCAAGACGTGCGTCATTTATTTGAAAATTTTTGGCAAAAAAATAAACATTCATATATTTCTCCTGTTTTTCTTGTCCCTAAAGAAGATGCAACAACCTTATTTACGAGTTCTGGAATGCAGCCTTTAATACGTTATTTAAGTGGAGCACCTCACCCTCAAGGGAAACGATTATACAATATCCAACCGTGTTTTCGCGCGGTTGATATTGATGAGGTTGGCGACAATCGTCATACTACTTTTTTTGAGATGATGGGGAATTGGTCTCTCGGAGATTATTTTAAGAAAGAGCAGCTTGAATGGGTATGGGAGTTTTTTACTAAGAAGTTGGGATTGCCGAAAGAAAAATTATATGTGACTGTTTTTGAAGGAGATAAAAGCGTGCCTCAAGATGAAGAGTCATATGCTGTATGGAGGAAATTGGGAGTATCGGAAAATCATATCCGTTCTTATGGAGTTGAGAAAAATTGGTGGTCTCGTGCTGGAATTCCAGACGCAATGCCAGAAGGCGAGATCGGAGGCACGGATTGCGAGATTTTTTATGAGTTTGACACTCCACACGATAAAAGGTTTGGCACAGATTGTCATCCGAATTGTGATTGTGGAAGGTTTCTTGAGATTGGTAACTCAGTATTTATCCAATATCGCAAAAAAAAAGATGGCATTCTTGAAGAATTACCACAGAAAAATGTGGATTTTGGAGGCGGATTAGAACGTATTTTGGCGGCTCTTAATAATGATCCAGATGTCTTTAAGACTGATGTTTTTGACGGCATTATTACTGAGATAGAAAAAGACACACGCCAATCCTATACAAACGAAAGAAATACTTCACATATGCGTGTGATCGCAGATCATCTGAAAGCATCTGTTTTTCTTATCAACGATGGAGTAGTGCCTTCAAATAAAGCGCAAGGATATGTTCTTCGTAGACTATTGCGACGATCAGCAGTAAAAATGTATCAATTAGGAGGAGGTCTTACTTCCCATTTCAATTCTATCTGTGATAGAGGGGTGTTGAGTACGTATGATGGTATGAATGGAATTGAGAGAAACAGACAAAGAAATGTTATTTTTTCAGTGATTGATGAGGAAATAAATCGTTTTTCTTCAAGTCTTGATACGGGTCTCAAAATATTTAAAAAGGAAAAAACTATAAATGGTACAATTGCCTTTGATCTGTATCAAAATTATGGATTTCCTTTTGAGATCACTCAAGAACTTGCAGTCCAAAGAGGCGAACGAGTGAGTCGTGAGGAGTTTGATGTAGAGTTTGCAAAGCATAAAGCATTATCTCGCACTGCATCGCGGGGTATGTTTACGGGTGGATTGGCTGATCATTGACACATCTTCTTCATCAAGCATTGCGCGATGTTTTGGGAGATACGATTCGTCAAGAAGGATCAAATATCACAGGTGAACGTCTGCGTAAAGAAGCGGCATCCATTGGAGCGTCTGCTTTTTTTAGGGAAAAATATCCTGATGAGGTTACCGTTTATTTCATTGGTGAATATTCAAAAGAGTTTTGCGGCGGTCCTCATGTAAAAAATACTTCAGAAATTGGTTCAGTGAAAATCATCAAACTCAAAAAAATCAGATATACCCATTGTAGTTCAGTTTGCAAAGCAAAATGAACGTACGAAGGGTTATGCCGCTTACAGATGAAGTAAATTGTTGCGATTTCATCTGAAAGCGGTATATCATCTTTTTCGCGTCTATGCAAAATAACTTTTAATTATTTTCATCTTTTTATCTTCCGACAGCTGTGGTTTTACTTTTTGAGGATTATACATCTTTTTTCACCCTTCTGTTTGGGCTTCGCCCCCAAAACTTTCGGACGGACGGATTTTTCGTTCACTCATTATTTCTTCACAAACTTATCAATTATTCTCTGTTTTGCACCCTCTAATTCCGAGGCGGTAAATAATTTGTCATACTTCCAAATCTTACCGCCAGCAGAAAATGCTTTTATGTATTGATCGCAGTATATTTTTGGATTGATTCTCAATAAATTATCACTAATTCCAAAACCATCTTTCATTTCGTAATCATACTGTATTTCGTAACCCGATGAAGCAAGCCATTGATGAGCTAATACATTTCGCCAACTGTGTATTTTGTCTGCGACAAAAGAAAACTTTATATTCTCTGTGTCGCCGTCCACAAATGTTTCAAGAAATTTCTTAAACCCTGCTTCACCATTTATATCCCAAAAAATCTCAGAGATTGTTAGGGCGACTGAATGAATACCTAAAAACAGTAGTGAAGTTTGATATTTTTCGGGTGTTAAGACAATTTCGTTATTAAAGAAATTGGCGATTGAATTTAACAAGGTTTCTATTGACTCAATTGGTGAGCCATTTTGAAAACGGGCTAATCGTTTTTCAAATGGCTCAATTTGGTGTGCGTTGTTTTGCATATTTATATCTCACTCAATACGGAGGCGATTTTTTGCTCCATTATTCCGATCAATTTTTTGTTGGCTTCAATGATTTTCTGTTCTTCCTCAATCTTTGCCACAATTTGCTTTTGGGCTTCTATCGGGGGCAGTGGAAACTCAACATTCAAATGAAATATCAATCTTTTCTTCTTTCACTATCTTATCAACCAAATCTTCCAATTTTTCACGCAATGAGAAAAGCTCCATATTGAGCTGAAAAATTCCAGCTTCGGTATTTCGTTTTTTCTCTTTTTCTAAATAATTCTCAAAATTCAAATAAGGACTTTTATCTGTGGGATTATAGTATTCT
>DATDVH010000033.1:0-2938 GCA_035290045.1 Patescibacteria group bacterium
AAAGATACCGAGCCAGATTACGATATATATACCTTTTGCCGAGAAAAAACTGAAGAGTGTATTTAAAATCCATGGATGAGGTAAATTCATAAAAAATGAAGTGAAAAGATAATCAAAAAGATTAAATAGGTTCATGAATAACATATTCATAGTATACTTGATGGAAATAGAAAAGTATTTTTTTGACTTCTGGTTTATTTTTTGGTATGCTTAATTTCTTTAATATGGATATTAAATATTGTGGACATGCATCTTTTATCATCAAAGGAAAGTCTGCGTCAATCGTTACCGATCCTTTTGATCCGAAAATGGTGGGACTCAGATTTCCTTCAGTCTCAGCAGATATAGTCACTATCTCTCACCAGCATGAAGATCACAATCAAAGTCAGTTAGTTATAGGATCTCCTCTCGTGATTTCTTATGCCGGTGAATATGAAAAACAAGGAGTGCGGATCACGGGTATCTCAGTATTTCATGATAATAAGCAGGGTGCAGAACGAGGGAAAAACATTCTCTATAAAATAGAAATTGATGATATTTCCATTCTTCATTGCGGCGATCTTGGTCATCAATTATCAGATGAGGTGGTTGAGGAGTTGGGGAGTATTGATATTCTTATGGTACCAGTTGGAGGAGTGTATACGATCACGGCAAAGGACGCGTGTGAAGTAGTACAGGATATTGAGCCGTCAATCGTCATTCCAATGCATTATAATGATCCACGATTGAATCAAAAAATATTCGGAGATATGTCTGCTGTTACTGATTTTATCAATGCTATGGGGGTTACTCCCGCACCCCCAGAAAAAAAACTTTCAGCGAAAAGGGAGTCTCTCACTGAAGAGATGAAAGTAGTCGTGTTGGACATTGTGTGAGTTCCAGTTTTTATGTCTACCTCATCAGATGCTCTAAAAGTCCCCCCACATGATTTTGATGCTGAAAAATCAGTGTTGGGGGCGCTCCTTATTGATCCTTCGGCGTTATCATCAGTGTTTGAGATATTGCATCAGCCACACTTTTACGCAGAAGAACATCAATTAATTTTTTCTACCATGCTTTCTCTTTTTGAGCGTCATCAGCCAGTTGATATACTGACAGTGAAAGCTGAACTCAAACTAAAAGGATTATTGAAAAAAGTAGGAGGCGCAGGATATTTGTCGGATTTAATCAACGCAGTACCAACATCGGCGTATGTAGAGCATTATGCGCGCATTGTCAAAAGTAGTTATATAAAAAGAACTCTTATCTCTCTTGGGTCGCGATTAGTTGAAAAATCATTTGATGAAAAAGGCGATGTCAAACGATTGTTAGACGACGTTGAGTCTGATATCTTTTCACTTTCTCAAAGTTATCTCCATCAAGATTTTATTCCATTAAAAAATATTCTCGCTGAGAGTTTTGAGCGTCTTGAAGCGTTTTCAAAAAAAGGAGGGGGTATGCGCGGTGTACCGACCGGATATGGGGATCTTGATCACAAACTTGCCGGTATGCAAGACTCAAATCTGCTTATTCTTGCGGCTCGTCCTGGTATCGGAAAAACTACTTTTGCATTGAATATTGCGCTGAATGTGGCGATGAGGGAGAAAGTTCCAGTTGGTATTTTTTCTCTTGAGATGAGTAAAGAAGAATTAGTAGATCGTCTGCTTGTGGGGCAGGCAGATATTGATGCGTGGCGACTGAAAACTGGGAGATTATCAGACGATGATTATACTCGTCTGACCGAGGCGATGGGTGAGCTCTCTGATGCGCCTATTTATATTGATGATACTCCGGGGGCTTCAATTCTTGAGATGCGTACCAAGGCGCGCAAATTGAAAGTGGAAAAAGGAGTTCGATTTCTCATCGTTGATTATCTTCAATTGGCAGATTCTGGGAGAAGGATTGATAATCGGGTGCAGGAAGTATCTTTTATCTCTCAAAACTTAAAAAATATCGCGCGTGAATTGAAAATTCCGGTTATGGCGCTTTCTCAACTGTCCCGAGCCATAGAACATAGAGGAGAGAAAAAACCTCAGCTTGCGGATCTTCGCGAATCAGGGAGTATTGAACAAGATGCAGATGTGGTGATGTTTCTTTATTATGAAAATGACTCAGAAGATTTACTTGATCCCAACAAACGTCCGATTAAACTGTATATTGCAAAACATCGCAATGGCGCGACTGGCGATCTTGATCTCATTTTCCGCGCCAACCGTGTCAAATTTTATGGAGTAGAAAAAGGGTAAAGGATCATTACATTGAGTGGTATTGATAGGTGGTAAGCGTGTGTTGTCCTTTTTGCCTATTCGTACTGTATGTGTCCCATCCAGGTATATCGTACATATAGGATACGATTGCAATGTTTCTCTTTATGAGCACAAGTCTTTTTTTCAATTGTTCAATCACTCCTTGTCCTATATAAAGATAAAAGACGATTGACGATTGAGTATTTATATTTTGCAACAATATGTTATAGTCAACAGTGAGCATATTGGCACGGATTATGCGTATATTTTTTCTATTCGGATGCAAAAGTCTTCGCATATACATGATGAGAATGAGTAGGGGATGTATCTCAACTGCAATGAATTGAGTATTTAAATTGTTTTTATGCGCTTCTTGTGCTGTGGGGAAAAGTACTGTTCCTGTGCCTGCACCAAGATCAATAATGGTGCTTTTTTTATTGATTGCAAGAAGTGTTGTGCAGATAAGGGGGAGGTCTTTTTTATTGGAAGGGAAAAATGGAATAGGGGAGAGAGAGGGTAAGATAAAATATAAAAAATTAAAAATTAAAAATAAAATAAAAACAATTCCTATGATCAAAAGCATTATATTCATTTGTTCATTTTACTGTATTTATTCTCCGCATGTGCAGGGATCATTTTCACATGAGGGACATTTTTCTATCATATATACCGCTTTCAGATGAAATTGCAACAATTTACTTCATCCCTGTCTG
>DATDVH010000034.1:0-13957 GCA_035290045.1 Patescibacteria group bacterium
CCCTCTCCCCCACGTACCGCATACGGATCTTCGGAAGCGCTGTCAGCTTTGGGAAAATCGAGCGTCTCACTTTCGGTGATTCCCGATCTGTTTTTAGCTATATTCAATAAATCCAAAAACACTGTGCTATTGTCAATCTTCTTATCTAAAGTGAAGGATAGCTTCTTTTTTTCTTCACCTTCTCCTGTCTCTATATACGCATATGAGTCTTGAGAATACAATCCGCTATCAATAAAGTCTAATTTCTCTTCTATTTTCAACGGCGGTGCAAACGATGCAAATTCTTCAAAAGTGAGCAGTTTTTCTGCATTATCTTTTATTGTTCTGATTATTTTTTCTCTGTATTCATAGAGAGAATCCTCATTTCTGATAAATTTATCTTTGAAATTGGTCAATTTTTGTTTTTCTTGTGCATCAGCAATGTTTCCAATTTTTTCATTCAATTCTTGAATAAAATATTCATTAGTAAAAGATAGTTTTATTTTTTCATTATCTGAGCTTAATCTACCTATTCTTATTTCTTCAAAATACCCCCATGTAGATTGAATTATTACATTCTTAAAATCTTTTTCATCAGGAAATACATTGATATAAATATCTTCATCCAAAGCTTCCTGCAGCAACTTTCTTTTATCTTCTATAAGTCTTTCAATAAACTTATGGTCTATTGTTTCTTTTCCTTGTTCTTGATAAAATGCCTGCAATGTCGTGATCTCTTTTTCTTTTTCCTGTTCACCTTCTTCTCGATTTCGCTTTTCATCTTCAGTTTCTGTTGACACTTGAGGAGGAGTTTGAAACATATCATCCGCATCGTCCTCACTATCAACTCCAGGAATATTTTGCTCAGACGGTTCTTCAGGCTTTTGGTCTGGCGGGCTTTCTCCCAAATGCAGTAGTCCTTTTTTGATCAGAATCATTTCTTTTTTTGCCTCATCAACAGTAAACACCGCTGGCTCAATGAGCTGAAATTGTGGAAAAGTTTTCAGAGTTTTCTTTCCGTCAATTTCTTCATAGATCTCTGATTGATCATTATCATAATTAAAAAATTCATTTACTTTTGCTTCTCCTTCCCACTCATCATCAACAACCTCCCGTTGAGCTGGAGGAAAAAGAATAAGATAATTCACATCAGGTCCTTTGATATTTACTGAAGAATACTGATACACCCATGGAAACTCCCAATCAGTCCCACTAACAAAATGAAATATTTCCTCATACTGTTCAAATAACTCGTTATAAGTTCTACTCCATTCATCACTATCAGGAAGATAGTGATTTATATGATTGTGAAGATCATTATATATCTTTGATAGCTCCTGTATGTCATTTTTTAGATCATTTGACAGAGGTTTTTCTGGCTGATTTGTTATCAATGTTGATTCTTTCGGTTCATCGGGCGCTTTTTCGTCTTTTTTCAACTGTGGTGTATCATCAGTTGCTTGAGCGGTTGATTTTTCCCCGCCCATGTCTTTGACTTGCTTCAATGGTACATGAGCAGATTCTAACGGAATATTCACTTGGACAGTACGCTCCTCTTGTGGAATATTCTGACTTGCCGTCTCGGCAGCAACAGGCTGTGTTTTCCCCTTATTTTTAGCCTCTTCAAACAGTCGCAAAAGCGGTGATTTTATTTTTGGTCCTTCAGTCTCTGCCATATAGTTTTATCAAAAAGAAAATGTGCCTAATATAACTTCCTCAACCACTCGGCTTTCCAATTGCGGTGGCAACTCTTCATTTCTATACAACGCTCTTATTAGCGCTCGTCTTACGGTTGCGGTCATGTTATCAATTTCGTTTTCAGTAAAAGGGATTCCTTGCACAAAGTCTTCGCGCAGAAGATCTTGTTTTACTCTATTATGCGGTACTTCTTCAACCGCTTGCAAAAAACTCTGCACTTTTTCTTTTTCTCCACCGCTCCATTCTATTTTTTGAATATTTTCTAATTCATCGTTTGAAATATGAAACTGGTCCTGCAAACTTTGTATATTTTTATTTATTTGCTCACTATAATAACCTTCCATTTGAGTAAAAGCTAATAGAGGGTTGTCGTCAATCCATAAAAACCCATCTGTGCTATATAATCCAGCATCATTTAGTAGGAATTTTTGATTCTGATACTGATCAAATCCTATACTCAAAAGATTTCGTGCAATGGTTTTTCTCTCCTCCCATAACGCAGATCGCAGTTTCAGTAGTTCTTCTGAAACTCTTTTATAATCGGGAATCAATTTTTCTATTGCAGAGTCATATTTATATTCATCTCTCTCAGATAGTTCTTGTAGACTAACTATTGGATTAGTAATGATTACTCGTTCATTTGTTTTTGATAAACACGATACTACGATTTCCTTATAAGCGCTATCACTGTATTCCCAATCTGTATCCACAAGGAAGTCTGAGTTATTTGGAAGCATATCAGGATAATACTTCAAAGAACGTTCACAAATTGTTTTCATTTCTTCTATAGCATCCGCCATCTTTGTGTGTGTCGGAGTATTATGCTTTTGTTCTTGATAAAATGCCTGCAATATTGTGATCGCTTTTTGTTTTTCCTGTTCACCTTCTTCTCGATTTCGCTTTTCATCTTCAGTTTCTGTTGGTACATTAGCTGGTGCAACAGTCCCCTCTACTTTCTCTTGCGCAGGAGGTTGAGTTATCGTATCAGCAACCTTGATTATCTCATGCGTAGGCACATTCTGCTGTTTTGCTTCTATTTCATGAATTTTTTGAGTAAGAAGGTTCTCATATTTGCTTTTAAGATCTTGATCTAACTGTCTATCATCTCCAATGATATCGCCTTTTGTTACATGCGCTTTCTCAATGACTACTCCCCTCAACTTTACGTTTGGATGATTATTTGCGAATTTAAACCCCTGTTTATACACGTCGAGAATTCTATTTTCACCTAAATTTCCATAAGTGTCAAATGCAATGTGAACTGAAGGATTAAAATAGAAGCCTCTCTTTGCACATATAGTTATATGGAACTTTTCTAGAAACACTCTCTTTAAATTCGCAAAAGCTACAGAAAAAAGAGTGTATGTTGGCTTATTTAATTCTTCTCTTTCTAGTGAATGTTGTCCTATTGGTGAATCAATTTTTGGCGAATACCCTCCTCTCATCCATAAACTATCTCCTATTCTTGTGAGCATGAGGATAGGGTCATTATTTTTACTATAATCAATAATACTTGTCTGTATGTTTTCTATCGTATGGATAAAATGAGGCGATTGCATTTTTTCTTCATCATAGACTGAATGAACTGCTTCAAAAAGATTTTTTAACACCTGCATGCCTTCTATTAGCTCTCGTTGTTCTTCTGACGTAGAAGTTGTCTCTTCCCTGTTATAAAGCATTATATTTTCTGCTTGCGCGTCTTCTCGGGGTGAACTGACATTCGGCTCTATGAAAATCAATGAGAAATCTTTTTTTCTCCATTCTTGATTGGGAATTAGGTCAACTATATTACTACATATTTCATCTTTTTGTTCTTGCGTATCTAATTTTTGTTTTCCTTCAGCGATAGAGAAATTGATATAAAAAACTGTTTCCGTCAGATTTTCAAGTAAATAAATTCCTTCTTTAGATCCACCAAAGATAAGACTACATAATAGATCAATTTTTTTTTGCCTTGCATCTTCTGTTAAATCATTAAGAAAACCCGCTGTTTTTTCAGTACCGTAGATGAGTGTTCTTACACCAAGATACTCCTCCCATACCAGTTCTTTTCGTATATCTTTATTCTCGGGATTTTCTTTCAATCCGCGATATAACTCACTTAAGTGATTATATTTTTCAACTCCTCCACGCAGTTTTATTTTCTCTTTATTTGACTCAGTAACATTATTTATGTTTTTTATTTCTACCGGTGGTACCAGTACAGTTATTTCATTCATATTTTTTTCATCAAAAAACTTATCCAACTCCTCCGCATTCCTTTTTAGGTCCTCTTTTAACCTAACGAGACTTGGAGTATTTTCCAAATCTCCCGGTGGTTGTTGAACTCCTTCATTCCTTTCTTCATTCATATTTTTATACTATCAAAAATAATAAGTCAAGTCTACCATATTTTTCCCGCCTTGTCAATTACTATAAGGTTTCAACTCTTAGTGCTCCAGCCTAAAAATTCAAGATAGTTTTCCTTATTGATGAGCGTGATATCATACTGATACTCTTTTACAAATTGACGAGCGCCTTTGCTCAGAAAACCATCTGTGTATTTCAACTCAAACGGTAGGATATGCCCTTCTTTCTCTCCGTGCTCAATATAATCTATTTCCGCCCCGTTGTAGGTTCGCCAAAAATTATAATCAACAGACTTTACCTTATTCGCATATTTTTTAATTCTTTCAATTATGAGAAAATTCTCCCACAGCGCTCCTACGTCAGCACGCAGAGCTACCCCTATCAGCCCGTTTCGTATACCTAAATCAATAAAATAAACCTTGTATCTACGACCGATCTCGCGACGAGGATTTTGAGAAAATGGATGAACTTTAATAATCACAAACGATTTTTCCAGCATATCTATATAACTAACGATTGTTTTTCTATCAATCTTCAGACGATTGGAAAGTTCATTTTCATTGATTTCCGCTCCGATCTGATAAGCCATAGCACAACTTAAATCCTTAATCAGATGATTAAATTTAATTTTTTGAAATATAAAAATGTCCTTAAATAAATAACTTTCCACGATTTTTTTTAAAAACAGTTTTTTATCTTCAATTTTTTTTTGCAAATATATATCAGGATAATTACCAAACAATAAGAGTTCATTGAGCATCGTATCCGCTTGTTTTTTGACAAGAATAGACTGGGAAGAAATCAGATGAGTTGAATTCAAAATCTCAATCAACGAAGTCGGACTGCCGCGAGTTAGTTTATTTGGGAAAATCAGGGATTGAGGGCAGTGAAGGGATATTTGGTAAAGGAGATGAGACTGGCGGTGAAACTACTGGAACAACACTCTCAGGAACTGTTGTTGGTTGCGGTTTTGCCAAAGGAGGAGGGGCTACTGGCTCGGTATTTTCAACATGCGGCGCAGGAGGTTGGTGAAAGGGTGACGCAGACATGGCAGAAGGAAGCGCAGAAGATTCAGTTACAGTCGCTTGTGGTATTGGAGGAGGAACGACTGACGCTACTGGTTCTTTCGTTGAAGACACTGATGACACATCTTCAGATTGTCCGCTCATACCGGAAATTTTTTGCAAATTGGATAAGATATCCTGCAGCTTCTGATCGTGGACACCATCTGGTGAAGAATTAACCTCTTGTGCTTGAATTGGGGGAGGAACTACTGGTGGAGTAGGGCTCTGCTGAGTGGATGGAATATGTATAGAAGATTCTACTTGAGGAGAAACGACACTAATACCAAGCGCTGTATCAAACTCTTCTTTCGTAAAACCCTTTAAGGTGATTTTACTCCCATCATCTTTTTGAATCAGTGTAAATGGTACACCAGTAAAATTATCAGATACGGCAAGCATCTCAGAAAGATACGCACGATTCGTATCAATATTTTTCTCCTCAAAAAGTAATTTGTGCTCGTTAAGATAAACTTTTTCCTGTTCGCAAAATGGACAATTATTGATGGTGTATACAATAATTTTTGACATAGTATACTATTCATTATTCATAAAAAAATACAATTGTCAACACCATTTTTATTGACCATTACAATAACTATTATTATTTTAATATCAACAAGAGCCACTTCTTTCTACCCTCAAAAAAAAATATTACAAGCTCCAACACCAACGACTTCAAGTAAGACATACACTCCTCTTTCAACAAGTTTATTTATCCCCTATTGGCATATAGATAAAAAACAAACTGTCTTCACTCCTCCATCAATCCCTGCATTAGAGATGGTGAAAGCTCCGCGGATAATCTATTTTGGCGTTACCGTAAACTCACACGGGATTGATATGACAGAATCAGGGTACAAGAATATCATTCACATTCCACCAGACCAAAAAGACTCCCTTTTAGTTTTACGAATGACAAGTGCCACGGCCTTGGAAACCATGCTCTCGGATGAGAAACTCTTTCAAACTGTTGCAGAAAGTGTCATTCATATTACGAACACATATAATTACCAAGGAATACTTTTAGATCTTGAGATACAAAGCATACCAACTAATAAAACAGTCGCACACATCACCTCATTCGTACAGCGCCTTGCCAATGAGCTCAAAACCGATAAACTCAGCTTTTCCATGACACTTTTTGGCGATCAATTCTATCGCTATAGACCTTATGATCTTGAAGCTTTGGAAAAATCTGTTGACCACTTTTATATCATGGCGTATGATCTCCATAAAGCCAATGGAGAACCAGGTCCTAACTTTCCTTTGAGAAAGGATGCGACATCTGATTATGATCTTGTACGGGCTATTGATCAATTTACTACCATAATTCCTCCTGAAAAAATGACAGTTGTCTTTGGCATGTATGGCTATGATTGGATTGTAGATGAGAAAAAACGCCCGATTAAAAAAGCTACGAGCCTTACTCTTGCGCAAATCAAGAAAAAATTTCTTAAAAAGTGCTCATGGGAAAATTGTATCATCAGAAGAGATAGCGCTTCTGAAGAGACTGAAATGAATTATGTAGAACCACCATCTACGTATCACATCGTCTGGTTTGAGGATGAGCAGTCAGTGGATAAAAAAATCCACGCTCTTTTGCAAAAAGGCATTGTCCATTATGCGTTCTGGGCATGGGGGTATTATTGAAAGTTAAAAATTAAAAGTGAAAAGTTAAAAGTTAATTAAACGAGATGTTGCTGTCCTGACTTGACATTATTCTTTGAGGCCTCCAAAATATTGCCGATAAGAAGCAGGATAATCATAATACAATATATACCCATCGTAGTTGAAATTGCAAAGCAATTTCAGCGTACGAAGGGTTATGCCGCTTACAGATGAAACAAATTGTTACAATTTAATCTGAAAGCGGTATAACTTCCGATTTTTTGGACTGAAGATCATCCAAATTGGATTCATATCCTAATGACAAAATATCCAAAATAGCCCTATCCACATTCTCTTTCCGCCGATGCGCCATGTCCACTTTTTTCTTCAGAATCAACCTTCCACTTGTATTAGCCAACATTGGCGAAGCTCTATTGCTTTCATCATGTTTATTCTCATCATATTCTGTTTCAAATAACTCAATATACATTGGAGTAATCCCCATGGTTTCAAAAAGGTTCTGTACTGATCTACAAACACCTTCCAGATCACCACTCAGTTTTTGAAGAGATTCTTGAGATTCAGAGACAGTATCAGACGGAAGTTCGTATTTATCAATTCGCTGTTTTAAGATAAACACTGGAGAATACCTGTGCCAAAAGTAATCTATAATTTTTTTAGCAATATCATTTCGATTGAATTTCACTTCCTTTAAGTCATCAATGCTGTTTAAGCCAAACCATTTTACAGTTTTCTGATCGTCGCCCAGGATATCGCCTAGATTGATCCCTTGAAGTTCTTTGAGTATCCAGTTAATATGATATTTTTCCTTGAAATCTTCAGGTTTGTGCTTGTCAATCCACATTGAAATGGGTTGAACAAGTTTTTCTATATCTTTGAGAAAAACACTATCAAATTTATGTGTATTATTCAACTCCATATCATGTGGCGTATCTTTCATAAATTCAATATTATACAGAGTGAAAAAAGTAGACTCAAGTTGTTTTTTCCAATATTCTGTCTCAACATCATTTCCCTTCACAGGAAAGCTCGGCGCATTGATAATTTTTTTTATCCATTGTTTAGTGAAGCTTCTTTTTATTTCTTCAGGCGAGATAGTGGTTCCTTCACTTACGTCATGCGCTCTGATTTTCCTGAAGGCTTCTATTAGTATTTTAATCATCTGCGGAATATATTGAGTGAGCGGTTCAAGAAGTGTGTGTTGACTAACCAATGTCTCAAAGTCTTTTTGATATGCTTTAATAACAAGATCATATTGAGTCTTAGGACTTTCAGTTTTATTAAGTTCCTCAAGTGTGTGTCTAATGATTTCTTGCATCCCTTTAAATTTTATGTCAGGATTGATGCGAAGATAAGGGTTGTTTTCAGGACTTGATTGGTTATTTTCTTTCTAAAACTATCTGTTTTTAGAAAACCCACGCTTTGATCAAATAAATGCTCAAAAAAATACATATATATTGTTTGATTCCATTCTTCTTGTTGTGAGGGGAAATGAAAAGAGAGCATTTTTTTAAGTAATGCTTTTCTAAGAATTTGTATATCCTTGTCATTACCATCAGTCAGTCCATTGAATCCATGTGCACGTAATTCATTTCTACTCAGATCACTCAAGTAGGAAAAAACCGCAACCGTTTGTTTAAAAGAATAATGATCAATAACCTGCGGAATATGATTTATCCAAAAATTTGTTGCATCAACATTTCCTCTTTCCACTTTTCCTTCAAATTGAGGACAACCTAAACCTTTTTCAAGAAAAGCTTCTTGGAATGTCGCTTGATCCTCTAAATAAATTTGTTCTTGGGGAGTAAATACTCCTTTTTCTATCAGTTCTATCATAACAGTAACAAGGTTAATAAATTTTACTAAAGGCTCGTCCGCAAATAACTTACTTTTTATTCCTTAAACGACAAAAAGAAATCCTTGATCAAATTGTATCATATTTAAGATCGTTCAAAAGCTTTCATTTCCTTCAACTTCCACATAAATAAGGCACCCTTTCGGCGTGCGTTGGAATCACTGACAAACCGCATAGCTTCCTCAAGGACTGGACGTGCGATAGTTTTTGCTAATTTAATATAGAGGCTTTTCCGTTTTTCATCGTCAAGTTTTTGGCTCAGATACACGCCGTATGATTGATATTCACGGGAAACGTATTTGTCAGTAAGCGGATTGAATTTTTTCAGAACATCTTTGATTGATTGCATAAAATGATTTCTCAAAAATACCCATTGCATTTAAAAAAAATATGGTAAAATATATTTTATCAAAAAATGAATAATCAACATATATCAGTTATCCATAGGTTCTTTTGGATGTGCATGCTTACCTATAAAAATATAGGCAAGGCGGAGGATAATTGATTAACCCAATAAAAATTAAAATCTAACCGCCTAAAACAGGCGGTTTTTTTTAATATGTCAAAAGAACAACTTAATCAAAAATTAGGAAACGAGCGATTGAAACAAAAACCAATAGCAGATCCATTGGAGGGTATAATTGAAGGGAATAATAGGCAAGAAAGATACACGCGCTTCATCAATGAAATCATAGCCAAAATATGGTCTCCGGACAGACAATCAGGAAGATGGGGAGAATATAATGACGATCTGTTTCGCTCCACTCGGTTTAGTCAAGGAGATATACACGGGTATACGCAGTCGTCTCCTTTCGGGATTGACCCGCAATTTATTTCCAATGAACAATTTGAGAAAGCAATCGCTCATTTAGATACACCTGATTATGTAAGAGTCCGATCTATTCCTCCACAAATATATAATCAAGATATTACATGTGTTCCGGCTGGAGGCTCTTGCGTGATAGAGACGTATGGCATGCGCATTATAAATGAAATACAAAAAGGAATAAACGACAAGAAGATCTCATCTGAATACTTGACTGACTTCGTACGTTCATCCATTGACATCGCCCCCACTATCACTCATATATCAGGCGCTCTGCTCGGAGGCCATACAAACGCAGTACATTATATAGAAAGCGATATGTGGACTGAAAAAATAACAGAGTATGGCGTACCTCAAGAAGAAGCACACCGAATCGTCAACGACGCGTATGAACGGATTCACGACGCAGTCGCAAGACGCACCCGCCTCATCAATCCAGAGGCAACGCTTATCAAAGTCAACTTTGATGAATTATATCTGACTCAAGCCATACATAAATGGTTTGACTCATTTGGAATGCTGTTTGATCCCCGTTACCGCGTCGCTGAAGTCATATATACTTATGATGGCCCAAAACAATTAGATTTGTTAAAAAACGCGCTGCACAAACAGTTGGAAAACCGTCAATTGGGAGAAAGAGAAAAATCAGCGATAGAAAACATATTGCACAGTTCTTATCATATGCGCGTGAAACAGATAGATCATCTGCGATGGGGTTCTATGAAACTTCCCAAAGAATTCATTGTGGGTCAACGACCGCTGACGCCAGAGGAACAAGAGAAGTACGAAAAAGATTATGCGTACCGAATGGGTATACATATAATGAAAGCAGTCTACGAGGCGCATAAAAATAAGAACAGTACAAGTATTGCGGTAGGATTTGCGGATATGCCATCTTTTCATAACGAAGTGCAGCATGAAAGCCGCACCCATATTAACACTCCTGCAAGATTGCATAGACATAATATAGATGGACACTTGGAATTTTTAAGATCGTATACAGTGAACAATGGAGACGAACGGCAAAAGTTATTAAAAGAAATGAATGGATTGCAAAATCAGATATTGCCTTTTACAATAGCATTGAAAGCATCGAAAAAAACGTTAGACACTATTGGTAAAAAACTATCACAGTATGACAATACTATTAAGAAAAATCAGAAAATCATAGACGGTCTTGAAATTATGCTCTCGTCTCCATCAATGGAAATTGCAGACACGGAAAAAGCGCTCGCATCTCACAAAAGAGAATTGCTTCAAGCACAAACAGACCAGATCCGACAACACAAAATGATGAAAGATGCCGAATATCAAAAGGCTCTGGATGCTTACAATGATGCTCAAAACAACTGTGATGCATATGCAGAAATTCAAACAAGAATAAATCAAACCAAAATGCGCTTATCAGAAATCAACGGACCAAATTGTTTTCCTCTCAATGACAATCCGTTTATTCATCATGCAATGCAATTTCTTTGGGATCATGATTTTGTGGTGTTTATGAAAGATGCAGTAAAAATACAATCAGAATACGAAAAAAAAACTATTCAAAAAGATGAAGCATCTTATCAATTAAAAACTCTGATGATAAAAATATATCCTAAATTAGAATCCTATATTCACTATCTTTACGGTATAGTTGAGTATCCATATGTAATGAGAAATAATAAAGTTATGTCTTAAAAAAATATGATAGAACAAAATTTTTTAGCACTAACAAATCAAGAAAAAGATGATACTCTCACTAGACGCCAATTGTTAGGCATTGCTTTAGGATTGATCGGCAATGGCTTATTACTGCTGGGACATTTTAAAAATAAAAAGGAAGCTAAACAGCATAGTCTAGATGATTATACAAAAAAATTAGTTCAAAAAGTTGTCAAATAAATATGATTTTATCAGAAATCATTACTCTATATGAATTGCTTGATAGACCAGGAAGACCTGGTAAGTCAATACAAAAACTATTCAAACAATATATAAATGTAAAAAATATATCTGTAACCGAAGTGAAAGGAAGAAAAGGTTTGACAGAATTTATAAAAATTGTTGTTCCCGGTAAAAAAGGGAAAATTAAGCGGGGTAAAGCGCCAACTTTAGGAATCATTGGAAGACTTGGAGGGATTGGCGCGCGACCAAAAATAATTGGTTTTGTGTCTGACGGCGACGGAGCTCTTACTGCGCTTTCAACTGCGTTAAGATTGGTAAAAATGGCACACAATGGGGATATATTTGATGGAGATATAATTATCACAACTCATGTATGCACAAACGCTCCAACCGAACCGCATGATCCAGTTCCTTTTATGGGATCTCCCGTTGATATAGCAACTATGAATCAATATGAAGTTGATGCTCATATGGATGCAATTATCAGTATAGACACCTCAAGAGGAAATAAAATAATCAACAGCAACGGATTTGCCATTTCTCCAACTGTAAAAGAAGGATATATTTTACGCGTGAGCGAAGATTTATTATCTCTCATGGAGCAAACAACTGGCAAACTTCCTGTTACTTTCCCCCTCACGATTCAAGATATTACCCCCTATGGAAATGGTCTGTATCACTTCAATAGCATTCTTCAACCGGCAACCGCAACCCGCGCACCGGTTGTTGGTATAGCAATCACTTCTGAAACTCCTGTTGCTGGATGCGCAACTGGAGTAACAAACGCGCAACAAATAGATTCGGTGGGCAGATTTGTGATTGAAATTGCGCAGCGATTTGGACAGAATAAATGCCAATTCTATGATGTAAGAGAATATGCACTCATCGTTAAAAAATATGGCAGTCTCGCTCAATTCCAAGAATTGCGTTAAAATCATTTTCACCCTCAACTATGTCAGAAATAATAAAACCAAATGGAGAAGTTAGAAAAAACAGATTGAGAAATTGGAGCGGCATTAAATTTTTTGACGGTAGTCCCCTCCCTCCCAAACATAGTCTATCTACTCGTCTCTCTCTCATCAGCGCGGATCAACTGCGAAAAGATAAAGCGGTATGGAGGCCGGAAGAAACTATTGAAGCAGGAACAATATTTTTTGCTCAAGGTAAAATCAATATAGTCGGTCCTCCGCAAAGCGGTAAAGGCACTATACTTTTTGGGTTGTCTGAAATATGTGATATTATGGGAGTCGGATATATATTTATAAGCGGACATCACCAGGAAAATCCACCTGAGACAATTATCCGCACTATTGATGAAGCTGAAAGAAAAAAAATTCCTATTTTTTATGACAGTTTTGATTATTTATTTCTAAAATCGCGATCTACTGGACGAGAAGTGAGTATGCAATTCCAAGAAAAAAAGGCAGATTCAATCATACCAAGGATCGCCTCATCACCAGTTCCTATTGCGATTACAAATCATGACAAACTATGGGTACAGGAGTTTTTGAATCTTGATTTACAAGCTCAATATGATAATTTCCTTAAATTTCCTGAATATGAAATACCATTGCATCTGCAATCAGATGCCTCTATCATACGTTTTCTGCAAGATCATACTGTACCAATTGAAATTGTGCACTCTATTTTAGATATCCATAAAGATTCATCAATAGGAAATCAATTGCAAACTATCTTTGAACCTATGAAAGCAACTGATATATTTTCCGCAATAAGAACATATCCCGTGTTGAAAGAACTTGCAAGAGAACGATTGAACGAATTAAATTCAATTATGAATCAATCTTTCTCTGACGAAAAACAACGCCTGTTTTCTCTCGGCAATCTCATTTTGGAAATAAAAGAAAAATGCGACAATTTAACTCATTTGAGAAAAGCGAAAAAAGTGAAAAAAATATGACGCGCAAATTACTACTCATCAGCAATTCAATCATGCATGGCAGAGAGTATCTTGATCACTGCGCTGACGAGATTGTTGAGTTTTTAGGAAGCGTAAAAAGCATTCTATTTATTCCCTACGCTCTATTTGATTTTAATGAATATGAAACTATTGCAAAAAAACGATTTCAAAAATTAGATATTGTCTTAAACTCAATTCATCATGCTCAAAATCCTGCGAAAGAAGTAACCGACGCTCAGGCAATTTTTATCGGCGGCGGCAATACCTTTCGTTTACTCAACCATTTATACAAAAATGATCTTATAAAGAGTATAAAAAAAAGAGTTGGTGAAGGAATGCTGTATATAGGAGCGAGCGCCGGATCAAACGTCGCCTGTCCCACGATAAAAACAACCAATGATATGCCTATTACACAACCACCAAGTTTGAATGGTTTAAACTTAATTCCTTTTCAAATCAATCCTCATTATCTGGATCCTGATCTCCGCTCAAAACACAAAGGGGAAACCAGAGAGCAAAGAATTAAAGAATTTCATGAAGAAAACGACAGCTCGGTTATTGGACTGAGAGAAGGATCATGGTTGAGAGTGGAAAATAAAACTATCCAGCTGAAAGGCTCAACCGGCGCAAAAATTTTCCAAAAAGGAAAAAAACCTGTTGAATATACATCAAAAAATTATTTAGACCTCACAAATCCCTAGACCTTAAAAGTCCTCTGCAATATTTAATAGAGAAAGGAGGTGTGT
>DATDVH010000035.1:0-17674 GCA_035290045.1 Patescibacteria group bacterium
GAATAACAAGTTTATGGACTTTAAAGAAATAGCATTTCAAAATGGCATTACTCCTGACGTTCTATTAAGAGTATTGTCTATTTACCTTCGTGATACACTTTCAAAAGAGATATTGAATAATTAAATCTTAAATTCCTTCTCAAGCAGACGACTACCATACTCACCATAATGACCATTTCACCGCTCACCAACATACTCCCTTGTAGTCTTTGTGAAAATGTATATCGCCGCACCAAGACGGGGATAATATATTTTTTTTGCATTTAATAAATTATAGTGAGTTTTGTCGTTAAAGACCACTTCACACCAAAAACCAATAAGCAAAAAAAAATGGTATAATGATGTTTATTGTGAATAAAGAAAATTTGTTCTCTTTTTTTTTAACAGAAAAGAAATTGCTAAATGAACCAAGAGATTTTACTGAAGAAGATCAAAAAATATTGAAAACGAAAGGGTATGATTGTTTTCGTCTTCCAAAACAAAGGGTCTTAAAAATGGTTAGCAATCCTCAAAACTTATGCATTTCAACTGGTCAAGAACTGTGGTTAAAATGGATCTATGAAGATGTTTTATACGATAACTCAACCCCTTGTGATATAGCCTTTAACCCAAATCAATTTATTTTACCTGATTCAAAAGGACATTCTCATCAAGATCAATTAGCAATCATGAAACGACGTTTTATCGAAGAATTTGGCCCAAATAATAATTTTACACCCACTCTATTAACAATGCCCGATTACCTTGCTTTATTAGTAGGATATTATCAAAAAGAAAATAAACTACTCATACCTTACAATCATAGTATCCGAACTGTCACGAAAAGACCTGATGGCAGATACGTTACAATAACAACACCATATAGACAATTACGCATAGATATTGAAAGCGCTATAGACTCTGAAGAAATAACTATAGCTCCTTGTATAATTCCTATAGAAAAATTCACTATAACTCAAACTCCTTCTCAAACAGCCGACTACCGTAGTTACCAATAAATTTCAAGGATACTTTTATTTTTTCAACGCCTTGATCATAGACACATTTTCCTGAGGAACAAGTACCAAGAGTAATACTCCGTTCAATACTCTCATCGTTTTCAACCACTATAGTACCAATCACTCCCTTTGGCAAGTCACCTTTGGCAAGATAGGAAAGTTCGTATTCAATACTGGTCGTCCCTGATGGAATTTTTTCAATGGTAAGTATGACTTCTTTATTGCTCTTTGAAATAAGCACGACTTCAACGCTTGCATCAATAGTCGGGATAATCTCGCTTTTTGGGAGCACATCGTCTTGAGGTTCTTCTTGCTTTGGTTTTGGTTTATTGAAACTTACAAATAACACGATCAAACCAATAATAACAATTATGCCAAAAAAAATCATCATTTTTCTATTTTTTAACAGGGTGTCCATTATGGATTTACTAAATAATTGTTAACATATTTTGCAATATCTGAAATAACAATGCGCTCCTGTTTCATAGTATCACGATCCCGTATCGTTACACTATCGTCTTTTACTGTATCATAATCTACGGTGACACACAATGGAGTACCTATCTCATCTTGTCTCCTGTACATTTTTCCTATATTGCCCGCATCATCAAATTCACAGACAAAAAAATTTTTGAGCATATGATATATGACTTTTGCCTTTGTCTGTAATACCGAATCTTTTTGTAAAGGAAATACTGCGGCTTTAACTGGCGCAAGCGATGGTTTTAATTTTAAAAAAATTCGTTGTTTGCCATTCACTTCCTCCTCACGATAGGCATCTGTGATAACTGCTCCCACTAATCGAGATAGTCCAAATGTCGGTTCAATCACGTGAGGGACAAACTTTTCACCGGTTTTATGGTCGGTATAACGTAAGTCTTCATCTGAATGCTTCATATGATTTTTGAGATCAAAATCAGTCCGATATGCAATACCAAAAATCTCTTTCCAACCGAAAGAGTACTGATATTCAATATCCATGGTCTTTTTTGAATAATGGGAACGCTCATATTCTTCATGCTCCCTCCATCTCAAATTTTTTTCCTCAATTCCCAATTTTTTTGTAAAATCCCACATTTCACTTTTCCAATAGTCAAACGTCTTTTTCCAATTGTTTTCACGGATAAAATACTCAAACTCCATCAGATCAAATTCAAGAGTGCGATGGATAAATTGACCCATGGTGATCTCGTTGCGAAATACTTTTCCTTGTTGCGCGATGCCAAAAGGAATCTTTACGCGCATAGTATCAATTACATTTTTGAAATTCAAAAATATCCCCTGCGCGATCTCGGCGCGAAGATATGCTTTTGATTTTGCACCCTCAATGATACCAATGCTTGTCTCAAAAAGTAAATTGAATTTCCTCACTTCGGTAAAATCAACTATACCGCATTTTGGACATTTGAGTTGATTATCTTTGATAAGTTGTGTTAATTTTTCAACCGTTAAACCCTCAACCTTAATGTCTTTTACATTTTCCTCAATCAAATGATCGGCACGGGTACGATAATGACAGTTTTTGCAATCAACTAAAGCATCAGTAAAACCTGCAACATGACCTGAAGCTTCCCAGATTTTGGAATTAAGGAAAATACTTGCATCAATCCCCACCATATCATCACGATCTAAAACAAAGTTTTTCCACCATAAATCACGGAGATTATTTTTGAGAAGCGTTCCATAATGCCCAAAATCCCAACTATTTGCCAATCCGCCATATATCTCCGATGACGGATACACAAACCCCCGTCTTTTACATAATGCCACAATTTTATCCATAGAAAATTATTATATAATAAAAAATATGAATGACCTCTCAATTATCATTATCTCATACAACACCCGCAAAATCACGAGAAAATGTATTGAAACGATTATTCATTCTCTTTCGTATAACAGCGAAATAAAAGCTGAAATCATTGTTTTTGATAATGCATCAATGGATGGAAGCGCATCGGAAATTAAAAATTACAATATACATTTAAAAGTCATTGAAAACAAAGAGAACATTGGGTTTGGAAGGGGGAATAATCATGCGGTCAAACAGTCAACGGGGAAATATCTACTTTTTTTGAACTCTGATATTGAGGTTTTGGATGATGCGATTCCAAAATTGTTTCATTTTTTTACCTCAAAGCAAAATACCTTCAACTTTTTAGGAGGAAAATTATTCAATAAAAATATGACTCCACAAGCATCCGCTGGTCCGTATTATTCTCTTCCAGTTATTTTTGGAGCGCTTTTCTTAGGCGGAGATTATTATGGACTCACACGATATTCACCGAATGCAATACGACAAGTTGGGTGGGTTTCCGGTGCCTGCTTTATGTGTAAAAAAAGTGATTTTGACGAACTTGGAGGCTTTGACAAGAAAATATTTATGTATATGGAGGAAATAGATCTTTTTTATCGCGCACAAAAAAGCACTATGACAATTGGCTTTTACCCTTCCGCACGCTTTATTCATCTGGGAAGCGCATCGTCAACCAAACGCACCCAACCAATCTTGCATGTATATAATGGTTTTCTGTATCTCTATAGAAAACACCACTCTCAACTGGAGTTAAATATACTCAAAAATATGCTACAATTAAAAGCATTAGTCGCTATTTGGATTGGCAGATTGACCAGAAATAAATACTTAATTGATACGTATGAAAAAGCTTATCATATCGCTCAAGAAATTAGACGATAATCTTTTAACAATACTTCTTGTCGGTTTTACTTTTTTTATTCCCCTGTTTCCAAAATTTCCCTTAAAATTCGTAGAGTATACATACATAGCAATTCGTTTTGAAGATGTGTATGTTGCGGTGCTTTTATTAGTATTTTTTGTTCAATTGATACGCAGAAAAACCATACTCAATACCAAACTCCTTATTCCCTTTCTGATATTTTGGACTATCGTATTCGTCTCTTTCTTTCAAAATGCATTGTATACCCATTCAGTGCGAATACCATACGTGGGATTTCTTCATGCGGCGCGTAGAGTAGAATATATGATTATTTTTTTTATTGTTTCATCAAGCGTGCGATCAGTTAAGACATTCAAAATCCTTCTCTATTCGCTCATCATGTCATTTATACTTGTCAATCTTTATGGAATTGGACAACGTTTTTTAGGCTTTCCCGCTGTATCAACCATGAATCCAGAATTTGCGCGAGGACGTATTCTGTATCTTACCCCTGATGCGCGCGTATCATCTACCTTTGGTGGGCATTATGATTTGGCAATGTATCTTGTCATGTTTATTCCACTTCTTTTGGGTTTGTTTTTCAAACTTAAAAATAAACGGCGTATCATTTTATTTCTCTCAGTTTTGCTTGCGATATATCTACTTGTTCTTACTGCTTCACGTATTGCATTTGCCGCTTATGTAGTAATGATTGTGAGTTATTTGATTTTTGCCAAAAAATTTAAATATTTACTCTTCATTATTGCCTTTACTATATTAGTAACTCTTACCAATGGAGAACTGACAAAACGTTTCAGCAAAACAGTTCAAATCAAACAAATTCTGGTTAACCAAGAGACAGGACAGGTCTTTATCCCTCAACAGATCACCACAAAAGAACTTCCACTCGGTAGTTATTATATTCCTATTAATAAAAAAACTACCTCTACTTCACCCATTCCTACTATCAGTACGGTAAAATCAGCTCAAATAACCATAACGCCGCCTTCCAATGCAACAGAACTACTTAAAAATAAAATAGCAGCTGAACAAATTACTCAAAATGCGATAAAAAATCAAAAAATACTCACTCAAAAAGAAGAAAAAAGTCTCATTGCATCTTTTTCAGCATTACTCAAACCAGTCTCTGGTGTGGTGTGCGACATCTCGTGTGCTACACGAATACAGGTTGAGTGGCCACGCGCATTCATCGCCTTTCTCAAAAATCCGCTTATCGGGTCAGGTGGATCATCTATCACTGAAGCAACTGATAGTGATTATCTTCGGTGGCTTGGCGAATTCGGATTACTTGGGTTTTTTTCATTTTTGTCTATTATTTTTATAGCAGTTTATCACATAGTAAAAAATGCAAAAAGATTGCCTTATGTGTACAGAAATATTCCCCATGCGTTTCTCTTTTCAACTATTGGACTCCTGATTATAGCAACCTATTTTGATGTATTTGAAGCATCTAAAATTGCTTTTATTTTCTGGTTTATTGTCGGATTATTATATGGAGCACTCAACGAAAAAAAAGTTAAAACTATATGAAGAAGTTAGACTGTATTTTTATAACGGTTATTATTGTTTTTGCTATTGCCATACGATTGTACAAAATCAATACTACTCTGACAGATCATCACTCATGGAGACAAGCTGATACGGCGTCTGTTGCAAGAAACTTTACGAAAAATGGATTTGATCTTCTTCATCCCCGGTATGACGATCTTTCCAATATTCAATCAGGACAGTACAACCCACAAGGATATCGGTTTGTAGAATTCCCATTGTACAACGCATTTTTTGGAATGCTTTATAAATATCTTCCGATTGTGCCTATTGAAATATACGGAAGATTTATCAGCATATTTTTTTCTTTAATTATCATAATTTTTCTCTATTATATTGTGAAACAAGAAGAAGGACGAACGACTGCTCTGATAACATCACTCGTTTTTTCTTTTTTTCCCTTTTTCGTATTTTATTCGCGCACAGTGCTTCCGGACATGACAGCACTTTCACTCAGCATCATAAGCATTGTTTTACTGTATAGATATTCGGAAAACAAAATAAAAACAAAAAAATTCTACTTACATTTGCTGTATATTTTTTCTGTTTTTTCTATGATGTCAGCTCTTTTAATAAAACCAACTGTTATTTTCTATTATATTGCCATTCTGTATCTTTTTTTTAAAAAACATCGTTTTTCAGTATATAAAAAAATTAGTTTCTATGGATATTTTTTCGCTACAATGATGCCACTTCTTGCATGGAGAATATGGATACAACAATTCAAAGAAGGTATTCCTGTCTCTGAATGGCTTTTCACACAAGTCAATACATCACAAGGCTTACAATCTATTTTTTTTAAACCATCTTTTTTTCGCTGGATTTTTGAAGAACGTATCTTGCTTCTTATTTTAGGAGGGTATTGTGTTGTTTTTCTTATTATAGGGATTTTGAAAAAACCTAAAAAAAGTTATCTTTTTACTTCCATGGGAATTGGTTCATTACTCTATCTCTTTACTTTTCAAGGCGGCAATGTACAACATGATTATTATCAAATCATGATACTACCAATTCTTGCGATTTTTTCAGGTATAGGGTCTGCTTTTTTTATTGAAAAAAAAACATTTTTTATAAATCAATACCTAAATAGTATAGTCGTCATAATCATTTTTATTCTCTCTTTTTTATTCTCATACAATAGAGTGAAAGGATTTTATGATACGAATAAAGATCAAAGTACCATTGCGCACATTATCCAGTTTATCACCCCTCCTAATGCCCGCATCGTCACTGATACATTAGGCGATACCACGCTTCTTTACCTTGCAGACCGATCAGGATTCCCCGCACCAACTGAAGATTTTGACACATTGCAAAAAGATGGTATGGAGTATTTTGTTACAATGCAAAAAGACGTTGCTTATCACCTCAAAGAAACCTATCCGCTTATTTTTGAAAGTGATAAAGTATATATATTACGGCTGAAACCATAGTATGAAAATACTGATGCTAACTCCATATTTACCTTATCCACCCTCATCAGGAGGGCAGGTTCGTTCGTATAATCTCTTGAAACACCTCGGGAAAAAGCATGAAATTTCTCTTGTCTCACTCATCAAGACTGACGAGGAGAAACAATTCGTTGATCATCTCAAAGACTATTGCAAAAAAATATATGTATGCAAAAGATCTGAATCTCCATGGACTTTCAAAAATATTACCCAAAGTATCTTCGGATATTATCCCTTTCTTATCGTCAGAAACCTTTCGTCTGAAGCCAAAAAAATAATATCTCATCTGATTGAGACGAACAAATATGATCTTATTCATGCGGAGACATTTTATATTATGCCCCATATTCCCGAAACTCACATCCCTATTTTACTTGTTGAACAAACTATAGAATACCGTGTGTATCAGCATTTTATAAAATCTATACGCTTTCCATTGCTCAAAATTCTTTTTTATCTTGATATCGTGAAACTAAAAATATGGGAAAAAAAATACTGGAAAAAAGCAGATTTGGTTGTTGCGGTATCAGAAACAGACAAAAATAAAATGCATGAACTGCTTCCTGATCTGACCATAAAAATTATTCCAAACGGGGCAGGAGAGGATCTTATCGGACTTTTTCAAAAAGAAAAAAAAGTTGATAAGCCAATTTTTCTGTATCAAGGCAATTTTTCATGGTTGCAAAACGTAGAGGCTGCTGAGATACTCGCCCGCTCAATTTTTCCGCGTATAAAGAAAAAGATACCACAATCCATCTGTGTCATCACCGGTCAAAAAGCACAAGAAAAAATAAGTTATCTGGAAAAGCATGAGATAAAAATCATTGATATTATGTCTTCGCAAACCGAACAAGTTAAAAAAGGCTATCAGGAAGCATCGGTTTTTTTAGCACCTATAAAAGGCCCAGGAGGCACGCGACTGAAAATATTGGGAGCTATGGCAGCTGGTCTACCCGTCATATCTTCACAAGTCGGGATTGAAGGACTTGACGTCACTGATAATGAAAATATTCTAATAGCCAAAAATGAGGACGAGTTTGTGCAAAAAACAGTTAACCTCCTTAACAATCAAGCGCTTTACAATAAAATCCGTATCAATGCACGAAAATTAATAGATGAAAAATACAATTGGCAAAAAATTTCTAAGGATTTGGAGAAGATTTATTTGGGGTTAAAAAAGATTAAACGGAAAAGAGTTGAAAAAATGTCTATATGAATCAATTTTAGAATGGAGTAAAGATTGTATACCGTTCAAGTGTTTAGAGTATAATAATTCTTAACAATGAAAATAGCTATTGACATATCCCAAATCGTATACGAGGGAAGCGGAGTGACTCGTTATACTCGTAACTTAGTTGAATCGCTCCTACAATACGATCAAAAAAATGAATATACCTTTTTTTTCTCATCCTTAAGACGTACATTAAATAAAGAAATTGAAACAAACATCAACAACAAATACAAACTTAAAAAATATCGTCTGCCGCCGACTGTACTTGATTTTTTATGGAACAGGCTTCATGTTGTACCGATAGATTATTTCGTCGGTGATGTTGATTTGATCCTTACTTCAGACTGGACCGAACCGCCTTCATCTTCAAAAAAATTAACTGTTGTACATGACTTGGTGTTTTTAAAATTCCCGGAAACACTCCATAAAAAAATAGTTGAAGTACAAAAAAGACGGTTGTACTGGGTAAAAAAGGAAAGCACACGTATCATTGCTGACTCTCACAATACAAAACAAGATCTTGTAGAACTCCTTGCTATTCCTCAAGAAAGAATTGACGTGGTGTATCCAGCAGTCATCACCAATCCGCAAAAATCTCACGAGAAAACAAGAGTCGTAAAAAAATATCGTTTGACCAAACCATTCATTCTCACTGTCGGCAAGATTGAGCCGCGAAAAAATGTCGGCAGACTCATTTCTGCCTTTTTGAAAACAAAACTGCCCGATATCGATTTAATCATTGTCGGGAATAAAGGTTGGGGAGCTGATTACTATCAATCATACTTACAGAGACAAACAACGATTAACAGCAAAAGTGCGAAAAATATCAGATTTTTAGGCTTTATCTCTGATAATGATTTATATGCTTTGTATCAGTCTGCTCTTTTTTTTGTGCTACCTTCTCTCTATGAAGGCTTTGGTTTACCAGTGATTGAGTCAATGCAATTGGGCTGTCCGGTCGCCGCTTCAAATACCTCATCTCTTAAGGAAATCGCAGGAGACGATGCGCTCCTTTTCAATCCATATGATGAGGAACAAATCGCCGGAGTACTCGTTAAATTAGCGCAAAACGAAAATTTGCGCGCGACGCTTAAAGAAAAAGGTTTAAAAAAAGGAGGAGAGTTTTCGTCAAAGCAATTTGCTCATTCATTATTGGGCATTTTTCAAAATATCTATGATAATCGGTATTGACGGTAACGAGGCAAATGTTGAAAATAAGGTCGGGGTTTCAATCTATGTACTTGAACTGATTCACTATTTCTATACAAAAACAGATTCGAATACTCAATATGTCATTTATTTAAGAGACAAACCACACCATGATTTTCCTCTGCCAAACAATCATTTTCAATATCACATTGTAAAGGGCAATTTCTTATGGAGTCAACTGTTTCTCCCCATCAATCTCTACTTAAAGAAAGAAATAGATATTTTTTTCTCCCCTGCCCACTATGCGCCACGATTTTGTCCTGTGCCAACAGTGGTAACCATCCATGATCTCTCCTATTTTTATTATCCAAATGACTTTTTGAGAAAAGACCTTTATCAACTGAAAAACTGGACAAAATACAGCGTTGAAAAGGCAAGTAAAATCATTGCTGTTTCAAAAAATACTAAAAAGGATTTGATAAAATATTACCATGTACCAGAAAATAAAATAGAAATTATTTATAACGGCTTTAATAGTAAATTAAAAGTAAAAAGTAAAAAATTAAAAATTGAATTAAAAAATAAAAAATACATCCTTTATGTGGGAACAATACAACCACGCAAGAATCTTCATACGTTAATTACCGCATTTCATTTATTGCTCAAAGAAAAACCAGAATATTCGCTCATTATAGCGGGGAAAAAAGGATGGTTATATGGAAAGCTATTTGATCATGTGAGAACTCTCAATCTTGAAGATAAAATAATTTTTACAGGATACATCAGCGATGAGGAAAAAGAAATGTTATATCAACATGCTTCATTCTTTGTCCTTCCGTCACTCTACGAAGGCTTTGGCATCCCTCTTCTTGAAGCTATGAATTATGATTGTCCCGTCATCGCATCATTCACATCAAGTCTTCCTGAGATTGGAGGAGACGCATGTCTTTATTTTGATCCAAAAAAGCCAGAAGAACTGAATGAAAAAATGAAAGAAATAATAGGAAATACTACCCTTCGCGAAGAACTTGTCCAAAAAGGCAAAAAAAGAGTACAATTATTCAGTTGGGTGAAATGCGGAAGGGAAACGTTAGATACAATAAAAAAACTATATGAAAGATAAAAAAGGAACATCATTAACAACGCAAGAAGTCATAAAAAAAATCATAAGCCGAATGTACAATATTATTGTTGAATATGAGGTATACCTTCTACACATCTGTGGGTGTATGCCTATTCATCATGTGCGTCGACTGTGCTATCGTATGGGAGGAATGAAGATAGGCAAAGGCTCAACAATCCACATGCATGCGCGTTTTTATGATCCTAAAAATATCACCATAGGCACTGACTCAATCATCGGAGAATACGCGGTACTTGATGGAAGAGATACACTGAGTATCGGAAATCATGTAGATATTGCATCAGAAGTAATGATGTACAACTCCAAACACGATATCAACGATCCAGATTTCAAAGCGGTAGATGGAAAAGTAATTATTGAGGACTACGTATTTATAGGACCAAGAGCAATCATCATGCCCAATATCACGATAGGAAAAGGAGCGGTTGTCGGCGCTGGAGCAATAGTAACAAAAGACGTGCCGCCGTATGCGATCGTTGGCGGGATACCCGCCCAAATCATCGGCGAACGCAAAAATAAAAACCTTAATTATAAACTCGGACGTGCGAGATGGTTTCGTTGAAATTGTAATTAATTCGTATATTCTTGCACGAAAATCCTGCCGAAAATGCCCGCGTCAATCACCCCTATCCCCACTTTTCCAAACGCTTGAGATAAAATATTGCGCCTATGACCTTCTGAATTCATAAGTCCCGTATGAGCTACTTGAACGTCTGGAGCATATGCAAGGTTTTCTCCTGTCACACTATATTCTATCGCATGACGATCCAAACGCTCCGCAGGAGATGCGTTGTCAACCGACGAGTAATGAGAAAATACTCCCTGTGCAAACATCTCTTCCCCATATTCGCGAGCCGCAACTCGTAACCCCTCGTCAAATCGCACATTTTTTACCCCTGCTTTTTTTCGCTCGCTATTGATGAGATTAAACATCTCAATCTCTGATATCGCATCTGATTTTAGTTTGGCTTTCTCAACAGTAAATCCAAGATTGACGCTTTTGTCTGAATTCTGCTTTATAGTAAGGAAATTCAATGTCTCCACAATCGCATCATTAAAAATCAGTCTCAACTGAGATTCAAGTCCCTGAGTCACTGCAAGAAGTGGTGGTGCAGTTTTTGAATGAAGAATAGCATTTTTTATGAATCCACGCACTGGAAGTGTAAAAAAAAGAGTGATGATAAAGGCAAAAAAAATAACCCCATTGATAAAAGCTGGTATAAAACCAATAAAAGTATTTAATTTATTTTTGTACAATCTCGGTGGAATTTTTTTCAAAAGTAATCGTACTATAGTAAAAAAGACAATCTCCGTCACACTCCAAACGATAAAAAAACCAAGCGCATTAGACAATCCCTTAGATAAAGGTATGTATAAAGCTAATAGTTTTCCAAAATAAGAATAAAATCTGAATGATATAACCAGTGAAAAAAAAAGTCCACCGAAATCCAATACTGATGAAACAAATCCTTTATTTGTCAAAACAGCATATACAATAAAAAAGACAAAAATAAGATCAACCCAATTACCATACCTCCCTATATGAGTAAATAATTGCATGTTCATTCTTTATGTTAAAATATTCTCTACTATGTTTACCACTATTCGCTCAAGAGTCATTATACATAAAGTTCGCAATAAAATAGAAAAACACAAAAAAGTATCTCTTTTTCTTGCGGGTAGTATGATCTGCATTTTGATACTCTATTTTATCATCATTAAAGATTTGCCCAATCCGCATGAGTTACAAAATTATAAAATAATTCCCATATCCAGTCAATTGCTCGATCGGAATGGAAAGCTACTTTTTGAGATATATCGGTCTGAAAATAGAATACCAGTTAAATTGCGAACTCTTCCTCTTTCTATCTCAAGAGCAACCATCGCTATAGAGGACAAAAAATTTTACAAACATGGTGGGATTTCTTTTTTTGGGGGAATTGTTCGAGCAATAAAAGAGAATATATTCAGAAATAAACTACAAGGCGGATCAACCATCACACAACAGTTAGTGAAATCAGCTCTTTTGACCCCTGACCGCACCATACGACGAAAAATAAGGGAAATGATGCTTGCTTTATGGACAGAACGCATTTTTACAAAAGATGCTATATTGGAAATGTATCTCAATCAGGTCCCATATGGAGGATCAGCGTACGGGATTGAAGAAGCATCTCGTATGTATTTTGGCAAAAAAGCAACCCAATTGTCGCTCACTGAATCAGCCTTTTTAGCAGGACTTCCCCAAGCTCCAAGTCTTTATTCACCCTACACTAATCCAGATAGGGCCGAGAATAGGATGAGGGAAGTAATTCAACAAATGTGCATGCAAGGATACATCAAAGATATTCCGATGTTTTCAAAAAAATGCAGTAGCGAAGATATCAATAAAGTAATAAATTATTATGGAAAACCACATATCATACCGCTTTCCATTCCCATTAAAGCTCCACATTTTGTTTTTTATGTCAAATCTCTTCTTGAACAAATGTATGATGCGCCAACTGTTGAGGAAGGAGGACTGATAGTCACGACTACTCTTGACCTTACTGTTCAAGAAAAAGCTGAAGGTATACTCAAAAAAGAATTGGACAAAGTAAAAAAATTGAAAGTATCAAATGGCGCCATACTAATTACTCGTCCGCCCACTGGCGAGATTCTGGCAATGGTTGGATCAAAAGATTATTTCGCTACTCCATCCGGAGCATTTAATGTAACGACAGCATATCGTCAGCCTGGATCATCAATCAAACCCCTCAATTATGCCGTTGGGATTGAGAGAAAATTAGTCACGCCTGCTACTGTTTTTTTAGATATGCCTGTGTGTTTTAGGACAATGGACCCAAAAAAACCCTATTGTCCACATAATTATGATGGACTATTCCATGGCGCCGTACAACTTCGTTTTGCCCTTGGAAATTCATACAACATCCCAGCAGTCAAAATGCTTGCATTAAATAAAGTTAAAGATTTTACTGCTTCATCATCAGCTTTTCTCATTGATAGTTTTTCAAATCCAGATAGATATGGATTATCACTCACGTTGGGAGGGGCTGAGATAAAAATGATAGAAATGAATCAAGCATTTTCCGCTTTTGCCAATCAAGGAATACCAAAAAAACTTGCCCCAGTGCTTAAAATCACTGATAAAAAAGGGAAAACCCTCTATGAATATATTGATCCAAATTATATAAAAGATGTTGAAAAACCATTAGAATACCCCAATTATACTGAATTGAGCGGTACACGTGCAATTTCAAAAGAAACCGCTTTTCTCATATCTCATATCTTACTTGACAACAATGCACGGTCGTCTGCCTTTGGGTCATCAAGTTTATTAAATATTCCAAAACATGCAGTATCAGTTAAAACGGGAACGACAAATGATAAACGCGACAATTGGACTATCGGGTATACGCCAAATTTTTTGACTACCGTATGGGTAGGAAATAATGACAATACTCCTATGGATCCGTATCTTACCTCTGGAGTGACAGGAGCCGCTCCCATCTGGAATGTTGTCATGAAAGAATTATTGAAAAATCAGCCAGATTTATGGCCAAAAAAGCCGGAAAATATTGTTGGAAGAAATGTTTGTATTATATCAGGCGCGCTTTCTACCAAAAGTGAAGACGGATCACAGAGTTGCCCATCGCGGTTTGAATATTTTATCAAAGGAACAGGTCCTAAAATAGAAGAAAACCTCAAACGATTAGTTCCTGTCTCACGAGATACTGGATTTTTAACTAAAGCTGATGACCCATCAGCCGAGATACAAGAAAAACAAGTCATTCAAGACGCCTATTCAACTTATTGCATTGACTGCAATCACGAAGGCGAGCCAGCATCCTTTATCAGACTTTAAATTGAAGTGCTTTAATGCCGGGTAACGTGCCTTTTTCTATAAATTCAAGCATAGCACCACCACCTGTTGAAATATGAGTGATTTTATGCAGATATTCTTCATTAGATATTGCCGCCAACGTATCTCCTCCACCGACGATTGATACTGCATCGGCGTTTTGTGCTATCGCATAATATATAAAATCAGTCCCGCGCTTGAATGAAGAATTTTCAAAATACCCAACAGGTCCATTCCAAATGATTGTTTTTGCTTTTGCGATGATTGACCCAAACCGTGCCTGTGTCTCAGGCCCAATATCCAGAATAGAGACTTTATGAGGAACTTCACCAATCTTTCTTACTTCTCCACCGTTTTCACTATTTTTCGGATGTCCAATCACGACATCAGATGGCAATATAACAGCAGTATTTTTTTGCGCCGCAAGAAAAAGCAATTTCTTTGCCTGATCTATATGTGCATGTTCACAAAAACTTTTACCAATAGGATACTCTTGAGCACAAAGAAAGGTATTTGCCAATCCCCCTCCTATCAGTACATAATCCGCAATCTCAATAAGTCTGCCTATCAAGTCTATTTTGGTTGATATTTTAGCTCCTCCTATAATTACTACTAATGGTTTTTTTGGTTTTTTCAATGCATTTCCTATGATCTCAATTTCTTTTGACAAAAGTATGCCCGCGTACGAAGGTAAAAAATGAGGAAGACCGACAACTGAAGCATCATTTCTATGAGATACACCAAAAGCGTCATTAACATAGATATCAGCCAACTCTGAAAGTTTTTGTACGAAAGCACCATCATTTTTTTTCTCTTCTCTATAAAACCGAATATTTTCAAGCATAATAATCTCATTTTCTTTTTGATGAGCGATCATTTCTTTTCCCTTATCAGTGAGAAAATCATCTATGAGTATGACTGTATATCCCGGTAAAAGTGTCTGTAAATGGCGAGATACAACTTTCAGTGAGTGCTTTGGGTCACGTTTTTCAGGACGATTCAAATGAGAAATTAATATGAGTTTGTTGTTATTTTTTAATAAAAGTTGCACAGTAGGCAGTGATTGTCGAATACGTGCATCATCTGCAATAGTCAATTTTTCAGTTAAACTGATATTAAAATCAACTCTTACAATGATTTTTTTTCCTTCAATTTTTGCATCCTCAATAGTTCTAATATCAAATCCGTTTTTAATCATATAAGAAAGTTATTTTGCAAAACTCATATAGTGTAATACATCTCCTCGGCTTCCCAATGCTATAGGGGTACGTTGATGTATTGTCTGAGGCTGAATAGTGAGAGGACTGACCGTACCACTTACTGCCATACCCCCTGCCTGTTCTACAATAAAACTTAAAGGATTTATTTCATACATGAGACGCAACTTCCCATTCATATCTTTCTTATCCTTCGGATAAATAAAAATGCCACCTTTCAGCAGTGTTCTATGAACATCAGCAACCATTGAACCAATGTATCGCAACTTATATGGTTTTTCCGCCTTCATATTCTTTTTCTTAATGTCATTCACATACTCACATACCGCAGTATCCCACAATAATTCGTTTCCTTCGTTAATCGCATAGATAGAGCCTTTATCAGGTACGCGCATATTCGGATGAGAGAGTAAAAAACTACCAATTGAAGGATCAAGAGTAAATCCATTCACTCCATTGCCAGAAGAATAAACGAACATCACCGATGAACCATATAAAAAATATCCAGCCGCCACCTGCCTCATTCCTTTTTGCAATAAAGTGGAACCAGCATGATATATAGAAAAAATAGTTCCTACACTAATATTAACATCAATATTTGATGAACCATCCAAAGGATCAAGAAATACCGTATATTCTCCTTTTTTTTGCGGAGAATAGAGTGGCTTATCAAGCTCCTCTGAAGCTACCGCTTGCACATGTCCAGTTGAAAGAAGGGTGTTAACTAATAGATCATTGCTCAATGTATCTAATTTTTGCACTTCATCGTTATAGATGTTTTTTTTCCCTGTTTTACCGACGATATCAGCCAAACCAGCCATTTTGATATGACTTGCGATTATTTTTGAAGCATTTTCAAGATGAGTCATCAGAAGAGTAAACACACCGGTTGATTTCTTGAAACGTCGTTCTTCCTGAAGAATAAATTCTGTCAAGGTAATCAATTTACTGGGCATATTTATTAGTATTTTCCCGTGTGTTTGAAACCTTTAGAGTATCAAACAAAAACTGAAATTGACCTAATAATGCCCGTAAGATAGGATTTTTCTCGTGATGGGAAAGTATCCATAACTGCTTCTTAAAGGGTCCAAGAGCTTTTTTTCTCATTTTGTAGATATTTTGTTCTTCTGTCAGTGAATCTTTCCATTCATCATGAGTATTTTTTCGTACCCATTCATACATATCCTTTCTCAGTTTTGAAGGAATATGTTCAAAGACGATATTCTGAAATCCAGTCGCCAGATGTATCTCAAGCGTACCTGCTGTGGGAAATTCGCCAAAAAGATCGCTCGGTAAAGTAGAAGCTCCATGTTGCACTGCCCCTCCCAATCCATATGAATTTCGCGCGACATCACCAATATCCTTCAAAACCTTAAAATCAATCTTGACATCTGCAATCGTACCATCAGGAAGAGGAATGCCTCCATGACTGGTGCCAGTTTGCACACTGACCTTACTTATCTCTTCATGATTTTTTTCTCCCATGAGTCGCTGGTACCCATCCATAAATGCTTCAAAATCCTGAACAGTGCTATTTATCCCTCCAATATGACCAATCTCTCCTCCAATTGAAATAGTAATATCTTTTGGCTGGATTGAACGAATATATTCAGTCAGTAAGGAAGTCATGCGATAATTCTCACGTTGTTGATCGTCAAACGATTTTTGAGAAAGGTCTACAAGAGTTGATGCGTCAATATCTATATTATAAAAATGGGCGTCAACTGACTCTCTTATCAAATCTTTAATCTTTTGAATTTCAGCTTCTGGATTATCTCTGTATCCAAGCGCTTTGAATTGATAGTGATCTCCTTGAAGAAATACTGGACCATTCCACCCTGCTTTCAGAGCTCCTGCCAATACCGATGTCGTGTATTCTTCAGGACTTTGATCGGTATATCCAATCTCTGAACGAGCAATTTCAAAAATAAACACGCCCACATTTTTTTCTTTTGCAAGGGTAAAAAGTGCACAGGCAGTATCATAGGTTAAAGTACGGATATTAAAAGCCGGGACAGTAAAGCCCGATATCTCTCCTTTTCCAAATGCACGGTATAATTGATGGAGCGAGCTTGGAAAAATTCCATGCTCTCGTGCTTTTTGATAAATAATGCTCCGAGCTTCCTTTTGAATGTTGGCTTGTGGTGAAAACACCGCGGTAAGTATTAGCTCATCAATAGTATTGTCTTTCATACAGTATCATACACTTTACAAGTTCAAACACCTTTTGTCAACCGAATGTTCAGGACCTATACATACGATACAGTTGATGAGTTTGTTTTTCAACTTGTAATATAACATATTCAGCAGGTGTTTTATACCCTAACGCCTGATGAAATCTGCGTTGATTGTATTTGGTGTTAAACGCCATACAT
>DATDVH010000036.1:0-5639 GCA_035290045.1 Patescibacteria group bacterium
TTAGTCTTAGATATAGTTAAAAATCATCAAGCGGTCATTAGCACTATTGAAGAAGAATACGTCAGTCATCTTCCATTTGAAAAAACAATAATTCATTTGTCATAGATTACACAAATCTGAAATCCGTTGTTATAGCACTAAAAGTTTGAATAATGAGCGTATAAACTACAGATGAACGAAAAACTGATATACCCATCGTAGTTCAGTTTGCAAAGCAAAATGAACGTACGAAGGGTTATGCCGCTTACAGATGAAGCAAATTGTTACAATTTCATCTGAAAGCGGTATATAATATAAAGTGCGTAAGAGAGTATAGATTGTTTAAGGAGGGTTGGCCGAGCGGTTTATGGCGCAAGTCTTGAAAACTTGTGAACGAAAGTTCTCGCAGGTTCGAATCCTGCACCCTCCGCCATCATTCGAAAACTATCCAAAAATTGTCAGTTAGCTAAATTAAAAGATGAAATAGATTGTTGCTTTAATCTGGTTTATAATTTTTGCTCCATAAAAAATAGAAATGACTGTTCAGATTTTCAAGAAAACCCATTTAACCCCCGAGGTTAAAAAGTTAAAAATAGTTATGAACTTTTGATGAGTTGGGTTTTATTGTTCCGTTGAAAAAATTTAAATTTTAACTGTCTGTAAATTTTCACTATCTGTGATAGTGAGAGAATAATGCTAAAAAGTCAACTTCCATCGCTTAATCAACTATTTAATTCCATAAACGTAGATTTGAACACTGTTGTTATCAATAAAAAATTTGTCAATTTTTGGAAACATTATGATTCGGCTATCGGAATTTTATCAGTAGGTGACTTTGTGATATTCAGAGGTAAAATTAAGAATAATATCCCCAAAGACTTTAACCAAAAATCGTATCTTCAATTATACAATTTTTTTGATGAAGTATATATTTATTCACTTTTATATAAACAGACAGGACACAAACCGAATTTTATTAAGGAAGACAAACAAAAAAAACCTGATATGAAACTTAAAGTTAATAAACAACTTTCAATTATCGAGGTTAAACATATTAGCTATTCAGATAATGAGATAAAATTGAATGATAGTTATTTTCATCGTGCCTTAAATAAGCAAAAACAGAGTTTTGAGTCTGTGGAGTTAAACGTACACCCTACTTTTTTTAAAAAAATTGACGTGAATATTGAGAATGCTTTAACCCAAATATCTTCACATACAACTATTTTTAGTTGTGGAATAATATTCTTAATTTTGAGATTAGACCATAATGCTTTTGCTGATTTAGCATTTAATAAACCTTCATCAATCATTTCTTACTTAAACAGCAAAAGAATGATGTTAAAATCTATAGTGAGACAAATAGACCTACGAGTAATATATGATACATTCGCGTCATCGGAGGAAAGATTTATTAGTTTATTAGTATGAATGATATATAGAAATCAACTCATTTTATACTCCGCGATGATTTTTTTGACCTTTTTCACAATCGCTTGTGAAGAAATTTCTTCATAATCTAAAAGCTCGTATGGTTTACCGCTTTTTGGTAGTTTGTTTACAGCCATGATATAAAGAGGAATATTATTTTTAGTTTCAGAAAGTGCCTGCACGACACAAGTCCCCAACCCACCGTGAGGATAATGATCTTCTACAGTAATAAGCGCACTCGTTTCTTTCACGGCCTTAAGAATAGTTTTTTTATCTATTGGTTTTATGCTATAACAATCTATCACACGAATATATATATTTTCTTTCTTAAGTTCATGACATGCTTTCAAGGATTCATGTACTGTTATTCCCGCCCCAATAACAGTAATCACGTCTTTGTCGCTTGAACAGATCGTTTTACTTCCACCTATGGGAAATTTTTCAGAAGGTCCATACAAAAGAGGAATTTCCTCTCGTGTTATTCTTATATACACAATACCACAATACTGTACTGCTTTTTCAATAATGCGCTCTGTCGCATATGCATCAGAAGGATAGAGAATCACACTCTTTAACAACGAACCAAACATCGCGATATCTTCAAGTCCCATTTGAGACGCACCATCAACACCAATTGAGACACCACAATGTGAACCAACGAATTTAATATTGGCATCAGAATATTGCGCCATACGTATTTGGTCAAAAGCGCGAGTAAGAAAAGCCGCAAAAGTTGAGATGAAGGGAATTTTCCCCCTCGCACTTAATCCAAGCGCAATTCCGACCATATTCTGTTCGGCGATAAACATTTCAAAAAAATACTGGGGGTATTTTTTTTGAAAAATATCTGCGTAGGTAGAATTTGAAGTTTCTGCGTCTAAAACAATAAGAGTAGGATATTGAGGAAAAATCCTCACCAGCGCATTGCCATATGCTTTTCGTGTTGCTATTATGACGTTTTGTTCATAATACGGTTTCTGTATTTTCGTATTGAGAGTTGTTTTAGATTTACGGTTGGATTTAGTTTTTGACGGTTTTTTTATTATTCCATTTATTGATACATCAACTACACCTAATTCTATCAATGCCTTTTGTAATTGATCTTTTTTCAAAGGTTTTCCATGCCATCCATTTACATCTTCCAAAAAACTGATTCCCTTTCCCTTTAAGGTTTTTGCGATAATCATGACTGGTTTTCTATTAGTTTTCAACGCCTCCTTATATGCGTTGATAATCTGTGAAATGGAATGTCCATCTATAGAGAAAGTTTTCCAGCCAAAAGAAGCAATGCGCTTCTTATATGCATCAACGTCATGTCCGTACATGGTCTCCCCTCTTTGTCCCAATCTATTCACATCAAGTATGCCAATTAGATTATCAAGCTTATAATACGAGGCTAACTGAATTGCTTCCCAACATGATCCTTCAGCCATCTCACTGTCTCCTAATAACACATAGGTGCGATAAGGTAACTTGTCAAGATATTTCGCATTCAGAGCCATACCAACTCCGACTGAAAGTCCTTGCCCAAGAGATCCAGTCGGAACCTCTGTATAAGGAAATTCCATAGTTGGATGGCCTTCAAGTCGACTTCCAAATTGTCGTAAAGAGTTGAGCTCTTCACTATGGATTGCTCCCGCGACTGCCCACAGAGCATAAAAAAGAGGAGATGCATGTCCTTTGGAGAAAATCAAACGATCATTGTGTGGATTTTTTTGATTATGAATATCATACCGAAAAAATCCGTCAAACAACAACACCGTCATCAACTCAACTGCCGAAAGTGAAGACGTCGGATGTCCCGATCCTGCGGTAGTCGTTGAAGTAAGAATATGGTAACGAATTGATTGAGCAATTTTTTTTAAATTATTGAGCATATGAGGTTAGAAAAGCATTTAGTACACCTGTGTAAAATAAGTACTCATACGACTATACGCCAACAAAACAATTATTTGATGACAATAGTTTTAATATTAACAAATTCTTTTATACCATACATCCCCAATTCCCTCCCATATCCAGATAATTTGATACCACCAAACGGCAAACGAGGGTCAGATTTGACCATATCATTGATAAAAACACTGCCAACTTCAAGACCGTGAATAAACTTTTCAATACTTTTTGCCTTTTGTGTCCATACACTTGCACCTAATCCGTATTTTGTGTCATTTGCGACACAGAGCGCTTCATTTTCATCTGCAACAATAATAATGCTTGCAACAGGTCCAAACACTTCCTCATCATAAAGAGGCATACCCTTTACGACGTTGGACACAATCGCCTGCTCGTAAAAAAAACCTTTACCCTGAATGATCTTACCTCCGAGCAGAAGTTGCGCTCCTTTTTTCAGACTTTTCTCAACTTGCTGATGTAATTGTGTCAATAAATCTTTACGAGCGAGCGGGCCAACCTGTGTTTTTTCATCTAAAGGATCACCCAACACAAGCGCTTTCATTTTACTGACAAAAAGCGATATAAATTCATCCACAATATCTTCACATACAATAAATCGTTTTGCCGCTATGCAACTTTGGCCAGCATTGATCATTCGCGCTTGAACTGCAACTTCAGATGCACTCTCTAAATTCGCATCGCTTAAAATGATAAATGGATCAGACCCCCCAAGTTCAAGTAGAGTTTTCTTAATGGTGGATCCTGCGTATTCTGCAACAATTTTTCCCACGGATTCACTTCCTGTCAAAGTAACACCGACAATTCTTTTATCATCTATAATTCTCAAAACTGTTGATCCTTCAATAAGCAATGATGTGAAAACACCTTTCAAAAATCCGCAATCATGAAAAATTTTTTCTATCACAAGAGAAGTCTGAGATACATTTGAAGCGTGCTTTAAAACAACAGTATTTCCCGCCATGATAATTGGGACGACAGCTCTAAAAACCTGCCAAAAAGGAAAATTCCACGGCATAATTACTAAAATTACTCCTAATGGTTCACAATGAATATAGCTTTTCATTGCTTCTGTTTGAACAATCTCATTACTCAGAAATTTTTCGGCATTTTCTGCAAAATAACGACAAACTAATATACATTTTTCTATTTCTGACTTAGATTGAATAATAGGTTTACCCATCTCCTGAGTGATAAGTTTTGCGTATTTTTCTTTATTATCCTGTAAATTATCAGCTACCAACAACATCAATTTTTTTCGTATTGAGAATGGAATTTTTTTCCATTGATAATAAGTCTGCGATGCAGATTGTAATCTTTCCTCAATCATCTTTTGAGTAAATTCTGTAAAGGTTTTGATGAGATCGCCTGTTGCTGGGTTGATTATTTGGATACTCATATAAGTAGAGTTGACAAATCTGAATTTAATTTTTCACTTAATCTCACATTTTCTGACGGATCAATGTCAACTGCTATGATATTTACTTCATTTGTATGAATAGACTTTCGTAATGCTGTTTCTAAATCACTTTTCGTTCGCGGCATGTATGCGTTTACACCAAAACTTTCTGCATATTTCTTAAAATCAGGATTGCTAATAACCGTGCCAAACGATTTTTGAACATGCGTTTTTTGTTTCCAACTGATCAGACCATAATCATTATCATTGAGAATAAGGATGGTATATCCAACACCAATCCGTTTGGCAGTTTCAATCTCTTGAGAGTTCATCAAAAAACCACCATCTCCGCATACTGCAATGACATTTTTTTCAGGACACGCAAGTTTAGCCGCTATTCCGCCAGGTACTGCAATTCCCATACTTGCAAAACCATTCGAGATAATGCAGGTACCAGGATTATACACCGGGAAATTTCTTCCTATCCAGATTTTATGAGCCCCTACATCAGAAATAATAATATCATCATCATTGATCAAACGCCGCAGGAGCAGAAGCACTCCTGGGACGGTAAAACGACACGTATCATTTAATTCGTAGTGATTCAAATCTTTTTCAATCGCCCGTCGTACAGGGACAAACCACTGCTTTTCAAAATGAAAATCCTTTTTTCCCAACTGATTGTTCAGTTCCCATAAAGTTGCCGATATATCAGCAACTATTTCAACTTTTGGATCATAATAGTCATACACTTCAGAAGGAAGAAAATCAATATGTATAATTGGTTTTTTTTGAGGATTCCATACTACAGGGTCATATTCGGCGACATCATATCCCACCGCAAGAATAAGATCTGATTGTTCTATCGCATATAAAGGAAAATCCTTTCCCTTCAAACCCATTGCATACAAAGAAA
>DATDVH010000037.1:0-41439 GCA_035290045.1 Patescibacteria group bacterium
CCTGGCGTCTCCTGCATCACCCATACAATATTTTCGTTATCCTATAGAAACTCTGCGGGTGAATTCTGAAGGAACTTACCTATTATTAGAATTCTTTCGTCAGATGCCTTCTGCTTGTTTTATCTATTCTTCAACATCAGAGATTTATGGCGATCCTTTAGTACATCCTCAGAAGGAAAATTATTGGGGTAATGTTAATTCAGTTGGAGAACGCGCATGTTATGACGAGGCAAAACGATTTGGTGAAGCACTTTGTACGGCATATGGGAAAAAATACCATAGCGATATTCGTATCGCTCGGATATTTAATACTTATGGCCCATATATGCAGGAGGAAGATGGAAGGGTGATATCTAATTTTATTACCAAGGCATTGCAAAACAAACCACTTATCGTGTATGGAGATGGTGCACAGACTCGTTCATTTTGTTATGTTTCTGACATGGTGAATGCATTAAGTTTGTTGGGCGAAAAAGCAGTAGGCGGTGAGATTATCAATCTCGGCAATCCAGATGAAAAAAAGATTATTGACATTGCACAAATGATAAAGTTACATACTCACTCACAGTCGCCTATTCAATGTGTGGAAAAGAGGAAGGATGATCCGCAAAAAAGAAAGCCCGATATTACAAAGGCTCAAAAACTTTTAGGATGGAATCCTGTCGTCTCTTTGCAAGAAGGCATACAATCTACCATCAATTATTTTAAAAATATCCTTACTTAAGATGAAAAAAGCAGTGATTATCCTTCCTACCTATAATGAAAAGGAAAATTTAATAACGCTTATTCCCGCAATTTTTGGGGTTGCTAAAAAAATCTCCCATTGGAAAATTTATCTTTTAATAGTTGACGATTCTTCTCCTGATCATACCGATCAATTAGTAAAAAAAATGCAGGATGTATATCCTCATTTGTATTTGATACAAGGAGAAAAAAAAGGACTAGGGAATGCATATTTTCGTGGTTTTAAATATGTTATCAGTCATTTTGATTCTCACGTACTGTTTGAGATGGATGCGGACTGGTCTCATGATCCAAAATATATTCCTCTTTTTTTAAAAAAAATTGATGAAGGTGATGATTTTGTTGTTGGAGCGCGTTATATCAAAGGAGGTTCTATCCCATCTGATTGGGGATTTCATCGCAAATTATTTTCCATTTTAGGCAATCTTATCATCAAATATGGATTTATGAATCGTACCATCAATGACTGGACAACTGGCTATAGAGCGATTAAGACATCGTATATAAAAGAAGCAGTGAATTCAATGGAGATGTTTAACGGCTATGTATTTCAAGTGGCATTTCTTGATAAAGCATATAAACAAGGATTAGCCATATCAGAAATTCCTATTCATTTTAAGGATCGTACAAAAGGTACGTCAAAAATACATTCTATAGAATATATCGTCAATACGCTGTGGTATGTATGTACTCATTCTTCATTTATTCGGTTTGTCATCGTAGGAAGTACAAGTTTTTTTGTTGATTTTACGATAGCATTTTTACTTATCAATCAATTTAAGTTGCCGATATTGATAGGTAGTTCAATTATAAGTCCGCTTATAGCGCTTGTTTATAACTTTATTTTCAATAATTTTTGGAGCTTTTCCCACAAAAAAGTTTCACACTCGCTTTTTTCGTATATAAAACATTTTGCGCTTTTTATCGCAGTTTCTTTTGGTTCAGTTTTTATTCAATATTATGCACTGAAGTTCGCATTACGATTATTGCCCCATAATAGATGGTATATCTATAAGGCACTGATCATCATTCTCCTTAATGTTCCGTATTCGTATTTTATGTATAACTATGTCATATGGAAGAAAAAGACTGCCCTATGAAAATAATACTTATTTCTGATGATTTTAATTGTAATTTGTTTAACCAAAAAGCTCTTCATCCACTTCAATCATGGGAGTGGGGGGAGGCGAGGAAAAAAATGGGTATCGAGGTGTTCCGAATGGGGGAATTTGAAGGAAATGCTTTAGTCAATGTATATCAAACTACGTTTCACACAGTTCCTTATACTCATTGGAAAATAGGGTATTTGCCTCGTTCGGTTTTTCCATCAGATGCGACACTGCAATTTCTCACACAGTACAGTAAGAAAAATCATGTTATTTTTGTCAAAATAGAACCATATGAGAGGAAATTAAAGATAAAAACTAACAAATATCTGCATCTATCTCCTCATCCTCTTTTTCCTACGTGGAATCAAATACTTGATCTTACCCAATCTGAAGACGAGCTTCTAAAAAATATGCACCCTAAAACACGATATAATATCAATCTTGCACAAAAGAAAGGGATTACCATAAAAGAGATGACGAATAAAGAAGGATTTGAGATATTCGTACGGCTTTATTTTGAGACGTGTAAAAGACAAAAATATTTAGGTCATAATAAGACGTATCACCAAATGATTTTTGAAACATTACACACTTCTATAGCTCATATTCTTATTGCTTTTTACAAAAACATACCTCTTGCTGCGTACGAAGTATTTATCTTTAACGACGTATTATATTATCCTTATGGAGGATCATCGGAAGTTTATCGTAATCTTATGCCATCTAATCTTTTGATGTGGGAGGCAATTAAATTTAGCAAACAGCGAGGAGCAAAACGATTTGATATGTGGGGTTCTCTACCTCATCAATACAATAGCAAAAATCCATGGTCTGGTTTTACCCGATTCAAAGAAGGATATGGAGGACAATTTGTAGAATATGTTGGAAGTTATGATCTGGTGAATAACAACTTTCTTTATCAGCTCTATAATAAGCTCTACATCTTGCGCAATAAACTTCTCGTTTTCAGTCGAATCTTACACTTTTAACTTTTAATTTTTAACTCACCCTACTGCCAAGCTTCGCAGTTTATCTTAAACGGACAATAATGGCACCATGGGCCTACTTTTGGTGAAAAAATACCTTTATTGATCTCATGAGCTGATTTTTCAATTGTTTTTTTTACTTCTACCAAATTAGCCTCAGTTTTTTGCAATGAAATTGTCTCATTTGTTTGAAGAAAATAAAAAGTAAGGACAATATCCTCTATTTTTCTTTTATAGAGACCTTGATCTGATGCTGCTAATGCATAGAGAGTTAGCTGTATATTTTTTTGCAATTCCTTATCACTTGGTTTTTTCCCTGTCTTGTAATCAACAATCTCAAGCATACCATCAATCCGCATATCAACACGATCAATTTTTCCGACAATTGATAGATCGGGTGCTATTTTTATCTTAAATCTCTTTTCAAGATCAATGATATGAGTATTATTTTGATAATACGTTTTATAGTATGTATCTAACATGATCCGACCTTTTTCTTTTGTGTGTTGTTCATGTTGTGTGGACTCATACCCAAGAGGAATCCACGAGGTGTCATATAGTTTTATTAAATCTTCAGAGGTAGGATGCTGTTTTTCCTTTACCATACTATACAATTTGTGAAGTGTTCTATGAACAGATTCCCCAAATGAGGAAGCTGAATTTTTTGGTATAGGAATTTTTATACTATATTGATATTTATACCGTAATGGACATGTTTTGTACGTTTCAAGCTGAGAAAAAGAAAACTGAACTTGCTGAGGTATATGATGAGATGTAACTATATGTGATGATTTTTCATATTCAAACAAAGAAAGTTGTCTGTGCTCATCTTCTTTTTGTAGAGCTTTATTTTCAATTATTTCTTTTCCTACCGATTCATATACAAAGGGTGATATTTTTTTTTGGCGTTTAGATTCAGTATAATGGCGAGATGCAGTGAAGTATACTTTATCTTGAGCACGAGTTATCCCAACATAGAATAACCTCCGCTCTTCTTCAATATGATAGTCGCCTTCGGGTAAAATCTCCTTAATAAGTGCATCTGGGATGGGAAATAATTCTCTACGGATTTTTGTGGGAAATCTTTCTGACACCATATTTACTAAAAAAACAACTGGAAATTCAAGTCCTTTTGAGGCGTGAACAGAGAGGATATTCACTGCATTTTGTTCAGTCCAGTCAGCTATTGTAGTCTTTGGTGATTCTTTGAATTCTATACTCAAGGTAATAAATTCTACAAAAGCAAAAATAGAAGCATCTTCGTGCGATCCTTCAAATGTTTTAATTTCATCAAAAAAACAAGCGATTGAAAGTGCTTTTTTTTCTTCTCGTTCATTTTTGACTATAGAAAGATTTTTCAATATGCCAGTTGTATCTAAAAAATCATAGAGTATTTGTCCAACGCTCTGAAGATTGATGTGCGCAAGATGACGAGTGATCATCGTGTACATATTCAACAGTTTTTGCCGGGTAGATTCTTTTATAATAAATAAAAATTCTCTTAAGTGTTCATATTCTGGACGAGCGAGTTCCTTGTAAAAAAAAGAAAGGTGTATCATAATACTTTCAAAAAAAGAACGATTGGTTTTCTGTGCAAATGCGACGAGTAACGCGAGATCAACGGAATCAATGCCAAAAATATCCATAGTGATAACACGGTACAATGCCGTTGAATCAGTGATATTGGTAAGAAACGTAAGGTAGGCGATCAATTCTTTAATTTCTGGTTGTTTGAACAACATACCCTGTCCTAAAAATTGGTAGGGGATATTCAAATGATTGAATGTACGGGCAAAAATATCTGCATGACTATTTGCTCGAACTAAAAGGGCGATATCAGACCATTTATATGCCCCGTCGTGGAGTTTTAAAATTTCACGACCGACAAAATCAGCTTCTTTTTCTCCTCTGTTTGTCAGGTGAAAATTGATACTTTCTTTGTCTCCTTGTCCAGTTTTACTTTTGAGGTTTTTGGAGATATGAAGTTTGGCTTCAAGTGTATCTGGATCATTATGTTTGATCAGACGATACGCAGAGTCTAAAATAGTTTGATTTGACCGAAAATTATCCAATAATACTATCTTCTCTGCGTTTTTATATTCATTCATAAACTGAAGGATATTGGATATTGCAGCACCTCTGAATTTATAAATAGACTGTGAGTCGTCTCCCACGAGAGTTACATACGGGTTTTCATCAGGCGGGGCAAGCAGTTTGATCAATTCATATTGTGCGACGTTCGTATCCTGGAACTCATCAACAAGAATGTATTTGAATTTTTCTTTATAACGGCTTAATATATTTTTTCTTTTACGGAATAATTGTAATGTATAAAAAATAAGATCTCCAAAATCCATAACATTTTCCTCTCGCTTTAATTCTTGATATTTTTTATACGCATTCGCAAGTTCAAGATTTTTTTCATGTTCAGTTTCTTCTTCGCTTGACAGTTCTTGTTTCTTTTTTTTGTTTTGTGCCCACCTACTATATTCATCAGGAGAGATGTCTTCATCGCGAAGTCGTGAGAAATGTTGCAGTAATCCGTCAAGAAATTTATATGGGTTGCCGACTGGTCGGAAGTAATCCAAGGAAAATCGGAATAAATTCTTTTTGAAGAAAACGAGCGATTCAGCTTGGGTATAGAGCTTATAGATTGGCGATATACCTATATCTACTGATTCTTGACGAAGAATATCATCGCAAAATGAATGAAATGTCATAATCCACATTTGAAAATATCCATAAGGAAGAAGACGATCAACGCGCTCTTCCATCTCATGAGATGCTTTTTCAGTAAAGGTCAGTGCCAAAATCTCATGAGGTAATGCCAGTTTTTTTTTGATTAAATAATTTATTTTCTCAACCAAAACAGTTGTTTTTCCTGTGCCGGCACCTGCGATAATAAGTAGTGGTCCTTCATGATATTTGATTGCCTTTTTTTGCGAAGATGTAAGTTGCATATTGACTACAGTATAACAAGCATCATAAAGAGCACTTTTAGATTGTCAGAAATAAAGTAAGGTTAAATAAAGCATGAATGAGAATGGGAAGTACTATACTTCGTCTGCCTATATATATCAATGAATTTGCAAAACTTAAAATCAGATTAGTAATCATAAATAGAATCAGTATATGTCCAGATAATTTGAGATTAGTAAAAAGTATGGGAATGTGGAGAATAAAAAAAAGAATGCTTGCGATGAAAGTAGAGCTTAAGGTATTTTTTGATTCCATATACAAAGTTCTTAAAACTAATCCACGAGATACTATTTCTTCAGATATCGCCGTAACAAGCATTATGGGAATAAAAGAAATAAATAGAGTCAGGTCTGCGGGTATAAAAAAAGGAAGAGTTCTTGTCTTGATGAAAGTTGAGATGAGCGAGACAATAAAAAAAAGTAGTCCTACGATAATTGCATAATATACATCTTTAAGGATTTTCCTCTTATCAAGCCAGATTGAAGAAAAGAAAGGTTTTTTTTCAACTTTGAGAATATACCATACAACAGGTCCTATAAAAAGAATTGGTTTTGCGATGAACTCATCAAACCAGTCAGGAAAAGCAAATTGTATCCTATAAAAACTCCACACAATCAATATTAACGCCCATACGTTCAAGGCTTTTTGAGTTGAGGAGATTTGTTTTTTCATTTTCAATAGACTCATTATATCTTATCCAAGAATTTTTTGGGCTTTTTTGAGTCCTTTAATCAGCTTTTCTACATCTTCTTCATCATTATATATATAAAAACTTGCCCGAACGGTTGCGGTGATTCCGAGACGTGTATGAAGCGGCATGGCGCAATGATGTCCTGCGCGTATAGCGATATTTTCCTCGTCTGCAATCTGTGCAATATCATGAGGATGAAAATTCTTAAAAACAAAACTTACAATTCCTGATATATCAGATAATTGAGGGGAGACAAAAAATCGTATATTTTCCCCAAATTCTTCTTGCAATCGGGTAAATGTATATGAGGTGAGCATTTTGGTATGAAAGGCTATATTCTCCATGCCAAGGTGAGACAGATATTCAATTGCTCGTTTGAATGCAATCACTCCGGCAATATGCGGCGTGCCGGCTTCAAACTTATCTGGAACATCTTTAAAAACCGTTTTTTCAATAGAAACTTCTCTGATCGTTCCTCCTCCATAATTGAAAGGACGCATACTATTGAGATGCTTTATTTTCCCCCATAATACCCCGACACCTGTTGGTCCAAGCATTTTATGTGCGGAAAAGACAAAAAAATCGCATCCTAATTCATATACATTTATTTTAATATGCGGTATTGCTTTTGTGCCATCAACGATCACGACAATTGATGGATTGATTTCTTTCGCGGCTTTGACGATCTCCTTTATGGGATTTATTACTCCCAATACATTAGATATATACGTAAGAGTAAGAATTTTTGTTTTTTTTGTGATTATATGATCTAAGGTCATTTTCCCTTTTTCATTTTTAATTTTTAGTTCACCTTCATCATTTATATCAATTACCTTAAAAATTGCATTTTTTTCCGATGCTAAAATTTGCCATGGGACAAAGTTAGAATGATGCTCTATCACCGTAGTAACGATCTCATCGTTTTTAGATACTAATTGATAGCCAAGCGAGTAAGCGATAAGATTTAATGATTCAGTTGCATTTCTTGTAAAGATGATTTCCGATTGGTCTTTTGCTCCGATAAATTCAGCAGTGATTTTTCTTGTTTCTTCATATTCTTGGGTTGCTTTTTCTGATAGAGCATAAATGCCACGGTGAATATTAACTGAATAATGAGAGTAATATTCGGTGATTTTGTCAATAACGGATTGGGGCTTGAGTGAAGTTGCGGCTGAATCAAGATAGACAAGATCAGGATGATGGGTAAAAATCGGAAAATCTTTTTTAACTGTTTTTATATTAAACATATTGTTTTGCTATTTGATTTTTGATATGAGATATCTTCTGACGATATCCAAGTTCTTCTATTTTACCAAATAGATCATTGATAAAGCCTGTAATTAAAATATGTTCGGCTTTTTTTGGAGGAAGTCCGCGTGTCTCAAGATAATACAATTGTTCTTTATTTAATCGTCCCGTTGTTGATCCGTGTGTGCAGAAGACATCGTTTGCGAGTATTTCTAAAAATGGTCGAGAGTCAACAAAGCACTTTTCTCCCATAATCAGATTTTGATTTTTCTGATATGCATGAGTTTTTTGGGCATCCTTATCAGTACGAATAAGTCCTTCATAGATAAAGCGCGACTCATCAAAAAAAATTCCTTTAATGAAAAGATTTGAAAAGCTTTCTCCTGTAGAATGGCGTTGGACGGTCTCAAGCTGAAAGTTATCATTCTTTTTACCGATAAAAAGACCAAAGATATACACTTCAGTTTTTGGCGTTTTAATCTCAATTTCTATTGTGCCCGATTGATTGAAAAGGAAAAAAAGATGTTTGCCTTTTTTATTGATGACATATTTTCCCAAATTTTTTTTTGTAAGGTCTATGAAAAACATAAAATAATTAATAAAAAAAATTAACCCACGCTTCCTGACATTTCTAAATTGATTAAACGATTTAATTCTATTGAATACTCAAGCGGGATTTCTTTGGCAACTGGCTCTATGAATCCATTGACGAGCATTCCTTCTGCATTTGATTTGGATATACCTCGCGAGGTCAGATAAAATAATTTCTCTTCTCCAAGTTTTTCAACGGTTGCTTCATGTTGGACTTCTGCGGTGTTTTCTTTGATTTTCATATAAGGATAGGTATCTGATCGTGATGTTTCATCAAGAATAAGCGCGTCGCATGAGACGTATACCGAGGCATTTGTTGCGTTTGGTGCGACTTGTACAAGTCCGCGGTAGGATGTCCGACCTCCATCTTTCGCAATAGATTTTGAGATGATACGCGATGAGGTATTTTTTCCAAAATGCATCATTTTTGCTCCTGCGTCTTGATGTTGACTTTCACCTGAGTAAGCAATAGAGAGCACTTCTCCTCTTGCTCTATCACCATACAGATACACACTGGGATATTTCATGGTAAGCTGGCTTCCGATATTGCAATCAATCCATTCCATGATACCGTCATCACCGACATGGGCTCTTTTTGTCACCAGATTATAGACATTTTTGCTCCAATTTTGCACGGTGGTATACCGTACGTGAGCATTTTTCTTGACAAATATCTCAACCACTGCTGAATGAAGCGAATCAGTGGTATAAATAGGAGCAGTGCATCCTTCAATATAATTGACATAACTGCCTTCTTCTGCGATGATAAGCGTTCGTTCAAACTGACCAAAGTTTTGGGCGTTGATTCGAAAATAGGCTTGAAGGGGGAGAGTTACCTTTACTCCTGTAGGAACATAGACAAATGATCCGCCCGACCAAACAGCCGAGTTCAACGCGGCAAATTTATTATCATGAGGAGGAATAAGTGTGCTAAAATATTCTTTTACTATGAGGGGATGTTTTTTAAGCGCGGTATCCATATCACAAAAAATCACTCCTTGTTTTTTAAGTGTACGGTGAACATTCTCATACACTACTTCAGAGTCGTACTGCGCCGATACTCCGCTTAAGAAATTTTTCTCAGCTTCAGGTACGCCGATGCGATCATACGTTTCCTTGATTTCTTTCGGCAAGTCTTCCCATGAAGTCATTTGTTGGTCAGTTGCTTTGGCAAAATAGATAATCTTATCAAAGTCAATTTTTGAAAGATCACCACCCCACGCAGGCAGTTTTTTATTCTTAAAAATTTGATATGATTTAAGTCTAAAATCTCTCATCCATTGAGGTTCATTTTTGACTGATGAAATTTCCTCAACTATTTTTTCAGATAATCCTTTTTTAGTCCGGTAAACAGATTTTTCCGGCATTGAAAAACCAAATTTATAGTCAAAATCTATTATGGGTGTCTGTTTCATAGCTTAATTCCTATATCCTTGTGTTTCAATTTTTTGAGCTAAAATACCGTTTCCAACTTGAGTTATTTTTCCCTTATTTAATACTATGACTGTATCTGGTCTTAGATATTTTAAAATTCTATTATAGTGTGTAATAATGATGAATGTTTTTTTGGCGGTCATTTGTTTCTTGATGAATAAAGCGATTGTTTTTAATGCGTCAATATCAACTCCCGTATCTATCTCATCAAAAAATATACACGAAGGATTTGTAATAGTTGATTGCAATACTTCCATTTTCTTTTTTTCTCCTCCCGAGAAATTTTCATTCAACGATCTTCCCAGCAATTCTTCAGGTATTTGTAGTTCCTGCGCGGATTTTTTTAGTTTTTTTCGGATATCAAGAATGTCTGATTTTTTATCCTTCATATATCTTATTAGTTGATATATAGTTACTCCAGATAAAGAGAAAGGTGATTGAAAAGTAAGGAATAATCCTTCATGGGCTCGTTTATCTGGGGTCAGATCAGTAATATCTTTTTGATTGAATATGATACGTCCTTCATTTGACACTGAGTACGAAGGATGTCCCATGACTGTTTGCGCAAGAGTTGACTTGCCCGAACCATTTGGTCCCATGATAGCGTATATTTTCCCTTTTTCAAACGTATAAGATATATCAGAAAGGATTTTTTTCTTTTCAACTGACACGGTGAGATTTTTAAGAATGAGCATAAGAGAAAGTGTTTTTGATCGTCAGATTTTTAATATCCACCCAAATCAATAGTAGTATATAAAAAATGAAGCTAAAAAACAACAAACTATTATAAAAGTCCTATTTTTTCCTTTACTTCTTTCATTGTTTGTCGTGCAATGGCGTGAGCTTTTTCTGCTCCTTGAACGATTACTGAATTTATGTATGTTGTATCTTTTTCAATATCATATCGTTTTTCTTGAATGGGTGCAAGTTCCTTATAAATGGCTTCGGTAATCGCATCTTTTAACTCAACGAATTGAAGGGTGCCATTATCGTATGCTTGTTTGAAACGGTTTTTTTCTTCAGGAAGATAAAAATCTGTCAATGTAAAGAGCGTTTGAACGCCCTTTGTCATTTGTCCTCCTACTTTTGTGGCAGTAGCCACAGATCGTATTTTTTTTCGTACGACATCTATTGTATCAGTGAGGTTAATATAACTTCCTTCTACTGATTTGCTCATTTTCCCTTCTCCAGTTAAGGATGGAATATATTCGCCCTTCGTGATAAACCGAATGGGTTCTGGAAAGTCAGTATGGTACTTTTGATTCATTTTACGGTCGATCTCCCGCGCCACTTCAAGGTGCGGTTCTTGATCAATACCTACGGGGACAAGTCCTGCTTTATAAATAAGAATGTCCGAAGCCATAAGAATAGGATAATTCAAAAGCGACATGGTATTGTCATTCGGATATTGTTTTATCTTTTCTTTATAAGTGGGTAAATGTTGCATACGGGCAATAGACATAAGAGATGAAAAATAAAATGCAAGCTCAAAATGTTCGGGAATATCTGATTGGAGAAAAATAATGCTTTTTTCTGGGTTAAGTCCTGCAGAAAGATAATCAATGATAACTTCACGCCGATTTTTCCTCAATTGCGCAACATCAAACGGTGTCGTTAGAGTGTGTGCATCTGCTACCATATAGATGGTCTCATATTCGTTACTCTCTTGAAGTATCAACATACCCTTGATTGCACCAAGATAATTGCCAAGATGTAATCTTCCCGTCGCCCGTATTCCTGCAAGTACTCGTTTTTTCATATTATTTTATATAAGATAGTTTATCATGTGTAAAAAATTGTTTATACAGATTATAACAATTTCTCAATAAGTCCAGCGTAATTATAAGGAGTGTATGTATCATTTATGAATATTGGGTAATAAATACCTATAAGTCCGAGTTTTTTTAAGTCTCTTTCAGGTATTTTTTTGAAGGCTTTCCACTGGGGAAATATGTATTTAGTTTGTTGTTCACGCGTGATTCGGTAGCTGAATTTGTATAATTGCATCTTTTTGTATTTTTCGTCTGGATTAAACTTTTTTAAGTCAATTATTTTGTTTACCCAATAATCCGTGTCAAATTTCTTACTGGTGAGACTGATTTCTACAGACAAGCAGTTTTTAACATATTTATTAATGCAATCATAATCAGCAAGGATGATTTTTTTTAAATCAAGAAAAGACCCCAGTTTTACTGCCTTTTCATAAGATGTTCCGCCAACAAACCCACAGTCGTTTTCTGGACAGCATGTATTGTGAAAGTCAATGACAAAGTCATAAAACGTGCATTTCTCAAAGATTTTTTTTGCTCGTATTTCTTCATATGATCCGTTTACTTTCCCGGGAAATACTCTGTTGAGGTCCTGATCTATATATCTTTTATTTTGTTTGATTGCTTTCTCGTTGGCAAAAAGAACATCAATATAAGGAATTTTGAGGCTTTGCAATTTTTTGCACACTTCAATTCCTAGAGGTTCGTTGCCATGAATTCCTCCGATTATTAGATATTTTCTCATAACACTACTTATTCTTTCAATTTTTAATAAACAAGACTCTATCTAGATTTTCTTGATCGGTGAAATTTATAATCTCATTATTCTGCGGTCCCATGATTTGCTTCATGTTGAATTTTCTTGCCACATATATCATGGGAGATTGATAATTTGTTCTCATTACAATAGATTGTTGAAGAGTTTGAGCTTGAGTTATCAGTGTTTGGGTTAGTTCGTTGCTTAATCCTCTCCCTCTAAAGAGAGGCGCAACTCCACATTCTGAAAAGTAAAATAGCCTGCCAGAAGTATTCAATTGAGTAAAAAGATTATTCAATTTAATTTTCATTTCATCTGTTCTATATTTTTCAGAAATAAATTCAGAACAATTCTTATATGAAAATCCCCATGCAAAACCTATTATTTGTTTTTCGTTCTCAATAATTGTTAAGAGTGAATTTGGTCTATCAAGTTCACTTTTAATATGTAAGATAGTATCTTGTATTGGATATGCCTCTTGAAGCATATCTTTGCAATGAGGGCATAAGCTACCCGGCTTGGTATCCAAACCAAAGAATGTATTGCACCCTTGAGACTTTGTATATTCATTCCACGGGGATAGAGCAAAAACTTCAGCATACAATTTTGCCAAACTGATCATGTTTAATCGTTCTTTTGTCTTTCCTTTTTCTTTGTAGTGGTATTTTTCCATATAAAAAAAACCTCCCTGTTGGGAGGTTGGTAATGGATATTTTAATTAATTTTATTTATATTTTTTATCCATATACATACCAACCTCATCAAATGAAGCATGATGCCACTTCGTTTGGTTGGTAATGTAAAAATTCATACGTTTATTGTAACATTGTTTTCTTATTTTGCAAGCGAAAATTTTTTAAGCCGTATTTTAACTATGTCGGGGTGGGGAGAATTGAACTCCCTCCTCACGGTCCCAAACCGCGTATTCTACCGGTGAACTACACCCCGAATTTTTCTTATTCTATTATACTAAAACTTATATCAATAATTTGATACAATAAGGGTCTCTATAAAGAAGATCATTTTAAGAAGAAAAATATCCATGTATAAATATACACTGAAACGAATAATTGACGTGATACTTGCCAGTATGCTAATTATTTTCTTTCTTCCGATATGCCTCATAGTAGCAATCATAATCAAGATAGATTCAAAAGGACCTATTTTTGCCGATGTGCCTGAGAGAGTAGGCGGAGACGGAAAGCTTTTCAGGATGTATAAGTTTCGCTCCATGATTGCCAATGCCCATTTTATTTTGCGCAATAGCACACAGTTTAAAGATTTGTATCAAGAATATAAAAGAAGTAGTTTCAAACTCAAAAAAGATCCACGTATTACTCGTATCGGTAAATTTATACGGAGACATTCCCTCGATGAGATTCCACAGCTTATCAATGTACTCAAAGGAGATATGAGCATTGTTGGTCCCCGCGCATACTATCCCGATGAGTTAGTTGATCAACAAAAAAAATATCCGCACACAAAAATATTAGTAAAAAAAGTATTATCTGTGAAACCAGGTATAACAGGATTATGGCAGACTTCGGGGAGATCAGAGATTAATTTTGATAAACGTATTGCGATTGACGCTCAATATGTAAAGTATATGTCTTTTGTGCACGATATATTTATTATCGCCAAGACTCCCTGGGCGATGGTCAGTGGAAGGGGAGCTGTTTAATTTTTTTTCAGTATGGTATACTGATTTTAGTATATGATTGAAAATTTTATTAAAAAAGATAGCAGTCAAAAAAAATCCAGAAAAAGATTTGTATTTACTCTATTTGCAACGGTAGCAGGTTTTTTTATTCTGTTTTTTACCATAGGGTATTTTTTAATTTTTCTTCCTGCTCAAACTCTTAAAACACAGGCGAGTGAAATAAATACTGTTGCTCGTCGGGTATCTGACGCTTTTAAGAAAAACGATATTGATACAGTAGGAATGGAACTCAAAAATCTTCAGAAAAAATATAAGACGGTGCAGAATACTGCCAAAAAACTATATTGGATCAAGTATGTGCCTTTCTTATCTCCTTATGGATCTGATCTTAAAAACGTTGTTTCTGCAGGAGATGAGATCATTCAGTCTTTGTTGATTGCTGAAGAATCAGTTGAACCCTATGCAGATCTCATTGGTCTAAAAAAAGGGAGTGCTGGATTTTTTGAACAACCTGCAGATCAACGGATACAGACTGCAGTACTCACTCTTGATAAAGTAGTCATGAAGACTGATGATATTGCACAGCACATAGATAAGGCTCGTGAAGCTATTGATACAATTGATGAAAATAGATATCCTCAAAAGATCGGTGCAAAAGAAGTGCGAAATAAGATCAAAAAAGTCAAGGAACAATTTGAAATTTTTGCGACTCTTTTTGTTGAGTCAAAATCTTTTTTCAAGAAGCTCCCTGCCATTTTTGGAGCCGAAAAAGAATTGACATATCTTGTTTTATTTCAAAACGATAAAGAGCTCAGACCTACAGGAGGTTTTCTCACCGCATATGCCATTTTCAAGATCAAAAATGGTAAATTTCAAATTGTGCGATCAGAGGATGTGTACTCGCTTGATGAATCAATTTTATCTCATCCAAAAGCTCCAAAAGAGATACTCACCTATCATAAAAACGTAACAACGTTTAACATTCGCGATAGCAATCTTTCGCCAGATTTTGTAACTTCTTTGGGACTATTCAATTCGCTCTATGAGAAAAGTAGAAAAAAAATCATATACGATGGAGTGATTGCCGTTGATACTCAAGTTCTTGTTGACGCATTGAATGTGCTTGGTGATACTGAAGCTGATGGAGTTGTCTTTAGCGCAAATACTGACAAACGATGCGATTGTCCGCAGGTGATTTATAAGTTATTTGATATGGTAGATCGTCCGGTGAATTATGTGAAAGAGAACAGAAAAGGCATTTTAGGGGATCTTTTGTATGCGTTGACTCAAAAAGCATTAGGATTTTCACCAAAACAGTATTGGGGAAGGTTGTCTCAAGATATGTTCAAAAATCTTCAGGAGAAACATATCCTTATGTATTATAAAGATACTGATATCCAAGAAGCAGTTGAGCACATCAATTTCGCGGGAAGAATACGAGACTATAAAGGAGATTATCTTCATATTAACGATACTAATTTTGCTGGTGCGAAATCAAACCTTTTTGTCCGACACACAGTCATTTCTGATACAAATATCAAATCAAATGGGACGGTTGAGCGTGCTCTTAAAATAGAATATAAAAATCCGAGTCCCCATTCGGATTGTAATCTTGAGAGGGGGGGTCTTTGTTTGAATGCAACATTACGTAATTGGATAAGAGTGTATGTGCCAAAGGGATCAAAGCTTGTCAATTTTCAAGGGTCAGAAAAAAAAGTGAATACCTATAATGATTTGTCAAAGACAGTGTATGAGGGATTTGTAAGTGTACAACCAATGGGTAAATCAACCATATTTATCACCTATACGCTTCCTTTTAAGATTACCAGTGAGAAAGAATATTCATTATATATTCAAAAACAACCGGGGACGCTCGGACATGGGTATGTTATTAAAGTGAATGAAAAAGAAAAAGACTCATTCAAACTGACGACCGATAAAAAATTCAGTAACAAAAAAACATGAATCGGTATGGGAAAGACGAAGGAATTGTACTCGCGAAAAAAAATCTTCTTAATGGAAATAGATTAGTCATACTCTTTACCAAAGCTCATGGAAAAATTGTCTTGACTGGGTATGGAGTGCGAAAGTTGACCAGTAGACGTCTTTCTCATCTTGAGACGGGCAATTATATACGTATTTCTTTTCACAAAAAAAATAGTTATTTCTACCTTTCTGAAACAGAACTGATCTACGCGTATTCAAAAATTAAAAAATCTGGAGAAAAACTGTCGCTTTTGTTTCTCTTTTTAACGATCCTCTCGAAAATACTTCCTGAAAATCAACCAGAACAAGAGCTTTTCACTATCGCTAAAAAAGTCCTGAGGAAAATGAATAATGTGAGTGATTTTACTTTAACATCTCTTATTCCTTATATCACTTTATGTCTTCAAAAAAGTGGATTTGTCAATGAAGAACAGGTAAAAAATCCCTCTTTTGATCCGATTACGTTTATTGAAGATTTAGTAGATAAAAAGTTGATACTATTTAACCTCGGGGGTTAAACGGGATTATGCGACAAACTAATCTATGATTTTTATCATTTCACTCTTTATAAAAAAACCTATGTCAATTTTTCATTCTCTGTCCCTTGGAAGTTTTCAACGAGTTTTTTGATCTTACCGACTGAGGTTTTTTTGGCAACGAGCAATACATCATCGGTATTGACTATTAGAATATCTTCAAGATCAATCCCTACTATCATTTTTTTATCATCATAGTTATAGACGAGATTATCAAACGAATCTTCAAGAAGCACTTTTCCTTTGGTAATATTATCATCTCTTTGTTTTTCAAGTGCTTCTTTCAATGCTTCCCACGCTCCAACATCGCTCCATCCGATATCTTCGATCACGACATACGCACTTTTTTTATCAAGTTTTTCAAGAATAGCGTTATCAAAGTTGATCTTTGGCATTTTCGCATAAAATGAAGCTGATATAGTATCAAAATTCTTTTTTCCTTTATTTTCCATTATTTTTTGCGAGAGTTCATATATTGTTGGAGTCCACTGTTCAAAAAGTTTGTTGACGAATTGGGGCGTTGATACAAAATATCCCAAGTTCCAGCAGTGATGTCCATCTTTGAAGTAACGCTCTGCTCTTTTTTTCTCAGGACGATACTTAAAGCCTAAAAAAGATCGAAAGTCAATTTTTTCTTCTTTTTTTACCATTGCACCTGACTCTATCCAACCAAGATTTTCCGATGCAAAACGAGGTTTCTGCCCGATAAATACTATTTTGTCTGAATCTTTTTGAATCAGTTTATCAGCGCTTTGCAAAATTCGTTTGAACTTGTCTACTTGACGGACGAGATGATCGCTCCACAAGATGACGACTGATTCTTTTGGATATTTTTCCGCTAAATATGTCATCACATAAGAGACTGCTGGACCAACATCTTTTTTCTCCGGTTCGCCGATTATATTTTCTTTTGGGATAAAGTTAACTTGTTGGTGTACCACGTCAACGTAATTTCTTCCTGTTGAGATGTAAATATCATGAGGTGCAAACTCTGGAATAAGGCGATCAACCGCAAGTTGAAGAGTTGATTTATTGCCGATAATTTTTTCAAACTGTTTGGGCGACTTTTTCCGCGACAGCGGCCAAAGTCGTGTTCCTACTCCTCCTGCAAATATAACTGCTTTCATCTGAAAGTTAAAATGAAAAATTAAAAATTATAATCTTAAATATATTTAATCAATCTTGATTGAAATACATTCTGGTTAAATCGTTCTATGTTTTTAAGTCCATATTGTGTCGTTTGTTTCCTTAAAGTGTATGATAGCATGTGAAAGTTTGCAACCGCTTTTGCAAGTGATGCTTCAGTTTGTTCATCAAAAAAAATCCCTGTTTTTCCGTCAATCACCGTTTCTGCTGCGCCGCCTTTGCGATAGGCGATGACTGGACATCCGAAAAACTGCGCTTCAAGCGATACGTATCCAAAATCTTCCTCTTGCGGCATGATAAGCGCCTCTGCATGAGAATACAAATACGCCAGCTCTTGATCCGTAATATTTTGAAAAAAGGAGACATTTTCTCCAGCGATTTTTCTCAATTTATTGAGTTGTGTTCCTGATCCGACGATTATTAAAGGTTCTTTTAGTTTATTAAACGTCTGTATTACTAAATCAACTTTCTTGTATGATTCCAAACGACTTACGACAAAAAAATATTTTTTGTTTTTAAATTTTTCTATGTAATTTTTAATTTTTAATCCCTCGCTCTCACTCGGGACAAGGTTTCCTTTTTTAATTTTTTCCCAATACTCATTTTCAAAGGGTGGGTAGATAACTTCGCTTTGTCTTTTATAATATTTTTTTATTCTTCTTTGAACAGTTCGTGAGATAGCAATATAATGGTCTGGTCGTTGAGAGACGATAAAATCCCATTTTCTCAAACGGTATAAAAAAGGGGCGTATAGTATTTTCTTAAAAAAATTATTGGTATAGATTTCTGGATAGAGCCATAAGAAGCGAGTTGGGGTCAAAAGATAAGAAATGTGTAGAGTACAGGGCTTAGTTATCACTGATTTTGCAAACGAGGATGATACTGATATAACGATATCGTATTCGGATAAATCAAAACTTTCAAACGCGTATGGATAGAGAAATAAAGAAAAAATACGATTTTTTTTTATGAAATTAGGCAAATGCTGGATAAATGAAGTCTTAATTTTTAGATTTTTCGCCCATGGAGCGGAGTACGAATCATAGTATGAAGTGTAAAAATGAGCCTGAGGAAACATGTCATGAAGTGTCAAAAGCACTCGCTCCACTCCTCCCCATTTATCTATCCAGTCATACACGATGGCGATTTTTTTGTTTTTCAATGATGCCGTATTCATACATTTTTTTCATAGAGAATATACGTTTCTTTAGCCATTTTTTTAAAGGAAAATCGTTTAAGAAGTTCTTGGTAATTAAATTTTTGAGGATTTGCAATATGCTGTTGGATTGCGTTTTTTATACTGTTAAGATCATGCGGACTGAATTTGATAAAGTGTCCGTCTAAAATCTCATTAAAAACTGGTATATCTGAGGCGACAATAGGACAGTTAAAATATGCGGCTTCAAGAAGGGGCAGTCCAAATCCTTCAGCAAACGATGGATGAATAAGCGCGAGTGCGTTTTTATAGAAAAACACCAAATCTTCATCGGTTGGGTTATTCAATAAAATGATTTTTTTATCACACTTCAATCTTTTAATAAATTGTAGTATGCGTGCTGAAAAGAAGTCCGAAGGACCAAGCAGAACAAGTTGTACTTGAGTGTTCAATTGTGCAAATGCTTTGATAAGATTCTCAATATTTTTATGAGGATAAAAGTTGCCGACGTAGATATAGAAAGGCAGAGGAAAGCGTTGTTTCATGCTTATATTTTCATGTACGTTCATGATATGTTTATCTACTCCTTCATACAGCGAATATATTTTGTTCTCGTATTTTTTGCCGAATAGATGACTAATATCTTTTTTGACTTGTTGAGATGGAGTGATAATGGCGCACGCGTTTTTCACTGCATTACGGATAAGAAGTGTATAGAAAAAATGTTTGAGAGTATACATCATTTGATTTCCTGTGGTTGCTTTCCCTGTTCTATAAAAAAAAGGAATGAGATCATGAAGGGTGATGATAAATTTCCTTCGGTAAAAAAAAGGATAGCTGAAGTAGGTGAAATGCATCAGATCAAGGTTATCCTTGTTTAATTTTCTCAAGAAAACAGTTTGTTCGGAAATAGAATGCCAGTGATATGGTGTTTCTCGTATAAGTGCGTTGGGGCTATTATATAAAATATCTTTAAGGTGTTTTTTGTTATATACATATATATAGAAAGTGATTTTTGACGATGAAGGAAGATAAAAAAGGAGATTTGAGATGTATCTTCCCACACCTGTTTGACCTAAAAGTCGTGCGTCAATACCGATTTTTTTCATGACTATAATTTTTTTTTCAGATGAATAAACAGATAGACGAGATGATTGAGTAGTGTACCGTTTTTTTGAGCCATATGTTTGTCATAGAACAGTCGCATAGAATCGTAAAAAAATTCTTTCGTTTTGCTTTTCGTTTTTTCTCCTTTTTTTTTCAACCCGCTTTGATATTTCAGATGGAGCACGTTAAAAAGGGGATAATATATGATTTTATACCCCATTTGGATTATCTGATAGCATAAGTCTATGTCTTCTCCATACATAAAAAAACGCAGATCAAACCCTTTTGTTTGATCGGTGATATTTTTACGAGTAAGAAAAAATGCGCCACTGATCGCTTCAACTTCATGAATAGAATTGAGATCCAGATGTCGCAGATGATACCCGCCGAATAATTGAGAAAGATACGGTATTTCTCCAAAAATGTGCTCAAGCTTGAAAAAATAAGTAAACGATCGCCATACAGTAGGGTATCCTCGGTGTGAAGCCATATCACGCTTTCCGTTTGGTAATGTTATTTGTACTGTCAATGCGCCTACTTGTGGATTATTATTCATATAGTAAAGAATATCTTCAAAGTTAAGATCCTGTACAAACACATCGGAATTTAAAAACAACACATATTTACCTTCGGCGATCGCAAGCCCTTCATTATTCGCCCTTCCAAACCCAACATTTTCCTCGTTCTCAATAATTTTAAATTGTATATGATGACTTTTGACTTTTAACTTTTGACTTTTAATTTCTTCAATACTTCCATCTGTTGAGTTATTATCTATAACGATGATCTCTACTGCGATATGTTTACTTTGCTGAAGCGCTTGAGTGAGCTTTTGTATACACTTAATCGTAGTTTCTTTGGTATTATATGAAACAATAAGTATGGAAAGATCAATCATAATTTTTTATTATTATACATGAAAAAAAGAAGAGCGTGTGAAATCGTTCTATTGATAGGTATTGCGTGTGTGATGATTTTTTACCGATTCAATCGTATTCCTCAAAATCTTGATTATGATGAGGTTGATTTTGCAAAATTAGCTCTTTCTTTAGATCATTCACGGTATAGTCCTTTTAGTCCTTTAGCCACTGGTCATGCGACGCTTTATTTTTATATACTTCTTTTTTCGTTTAAGCTGGGCGGTGTGAGTAATTTTACACTGAGATTTCCCTCGGCGATATTTGGAGTGGTAAATATTATCATTTTTTATCTAATAATGCAGTATGTAAATAAAAAAACTGCCTTTTTTTCTACATTTATTTTCGCAACACTCCGTTGGTATTTTACATTTGCTCGTTTTTCTTATGAAGCAACATTTCTTTTGTTTCTTGAGTTATGTGCAGTATATTTTCTGATACGGTTTATGAAAAATCAGAAAACCTGCGATATGTTTGCCTTATCTTTTTTTAGTGGTTTAGCCTTCAATTCATATACATCAGGTAGAATTTTTTTTGTTGTTCCTTTGATCATCTTGGGAATTGGATGTATGCGTCAGCACATAAAAAAAATTAAGAGCATGCTCCTCGCATTGGCTATTTTTTTTCTTACCATTCTCCCCCTCTTTTCTTATGTATTAACTCATAAAGATTCGCGATTTGATACTCAGTTTTTCTTCAAAAGCCCGCGCTATACCGTCAATCAAAAAATACGATTTTTTACAGATGGCATAGTGAGTACTGTTCTTATGTTTCATGTCCATGGGGATGTCAATGGAAGACATAATTATCCAGGAAAACCAGCGTTAAATCCTGTGTTAGGACTGTTATTTGTTCTTGGTTTTTTGGGTGCAATTATACGATGGAAAAATAGATATAATCAACTTTTTCTTATATATTTTTTTACTGCTCTTTTTCCTACACTATTGACCTATCCTCATGAGAACCCACATATGTTGCGTACTTTTGGCGTCATACCTTCGGTTATTTATTTTTCCGTGGCAGGGTTTGAATTGATCATTTCTCGGTTAAAGATGCTGCACATACCTTATCAAAGATGTGCGATGATGATCCTTACAGTATATATACTTTTCTTATCATCATTTTCTGAGATAAAAACATATTTTATCTATCAAAGGATAGTGGTTACTGAAGCGTTTAAAATAGGTGGCGAAATAAAACAAATTCTAAAATCAGATATTGATCGGTTATGACTTTCTTCATTTCATGAAATTGGTGAGTTCGGATATGAGAGATTCATAGGGAAGTGCACCTTCAACAGTTTTAGTTTTTCCCGTTTTCATATCATAGAGTATATTAGTGGGTGTTGCACGTATGCCGATTTGATTTCCTTCATCAGATTGTGATTTCACTTTTCCTGCATATTTTCCTTCATCTAAACATGATTGAAATGATTTTTTATTCAATCCTATGTTTGAAGCAAGATCAGCAAGTTGGGAAAGTTCCATAGCAGGCATTTTTTCAAAAATAAGGTCTGTTATTTTCCAGAATCCATCATTTCCTTTTTGGTCGCTTGCGCACTCAGTGGCTTCTGCTGTTTTTTGTGCTTTTGGATGACCGGGGAGCGGATAATGGCGATACACCCAGGCGACTTTATTTTTTTGCACACCCATCATTTTTATCAAATCAGGATGTATTCTTTGACAGAAAGGACATTCAAGATCAGAGTATTCAATCCATACGTATCGTGCATTATTATCTCCTCTCCAATGATCGTCCTTTGGCGAAGGTTTTTTGGGTTTGAGATCTTTATTTGTTTCTTGAGGTGGTTGTTGATTTTGTTGGTTGGGCTGATTTGCATTTTCGCTTCCCGCGGTTCCACCTAAAACAGCGCCATTTTTCTCAAGCGTTTTCACTTTATTAAAAAGATATCCAGTGAAAAATGCCATACCAATAAGCATGACCACAAGAAGAGTGTTAGTTTTTGATGTAGGCATTGATGGATTTGTATCAGTCATGCTAAAAACTGTATAAAAAAAATCCACCAAAGTCAAGCAGAGTTGACTATAGGTTTACTTTCGTATATACTATGCTTTGCTATGGAAAGAAAAATAAACATAAGTAAAACACAATCGCCTGAAAGACGAGAACCGTTGTCTTATGAACAATTGGGTAATCTGATCTCGACTTTCAACCACGAAGCAAAAGCGTTGACGTTGCTTTTGATGAACACAGGTTCTGTATATTCAAGAAGTGATTTGTTCAAAAGATTTATCGAAATACAAGGAAAACCTGTAGCGTGGGTATGCAATCACTCTAGACTTTTTAGTTACTGTATTGAGTCTCTTGCACCAATTGGATTAGTCGCAAAAGAATATATTGGCGAAGATTTTTATACCTATGGATTTGCGAAAACCAAGTTTGGAGATAAACTTGGCGTTCCTTTTGCCGGTCTTATGTTGGATTTTTCTGATCGTCACTCAACGCTGTCTTTAATCACAATTTTTAGCAATACCCAAACAAACGCTCTATCATCAAAAACAATTGAAATACCAGAGGGCAGTACAGACTATAAAAAAAGAGCTCCTATCACAACTTATAATATATTGCAGAGATTACTTACTCAAACACTTCCGATAAGACAGAAGGATTTAATGGACCAGCTTCCAGAAGAAAAATCTCATTCAGTGGTAAGTCACCATCTTAATAGACTGAAAAAAAGTGATATAATTACTTATCATTCTGTTGACGACAGGGATAATTCGTATGCATATTATCAGGCTATTGATCCTACTCGTCCTCTTGCTCATTACCAATCTCACTATCCTACTTTGACTCAAAACGTATATCAAATAGTATGTGAGAATTCTGCATTTTATTTATCAAGCAACGAAATAAGAGAAAAATTATTGCAAAGATATACTCAATTAAAGCGATCAAATCAAAAATCTTTATTGATACATATTTCAAGTGTAATTTCGTTTCTTAAGAAAAATTCCTACTTGTCAAAAAAAATGTTTGACTATAAGACACAGTCTGAAATCAATCTCACAACTGAACAAAGAAACATTCTCACTGATTTGATGAACATTATTGACCGTTTTCAACAGCAAGATCGTGCGATACTTGAAGAAGGGAGAAAAAAAGCAGAAGAGATAATCACCGATCCTCATAGAGTGGCGAATTTATTACACAAGGTGCGTACTTTTTCAACTCAAATTAACGCTACTCCTATAGATGTTACACATCAACGTATTCTTGCGATAATTCGTGAAAATCCAAAGAGTACCAATGCTTTTATTGTAGATCATTTGAAAAAAGAGTACGGTCAGCAGTTGAATAGTGATAGAGTAAGGAGCATAATTCGGTCTTTACTGCAAGCTGATTTGATGGAAGTTAAAAAAATAAAAAGCACTCATTATTTTTCTATGAAAAAGGATCAACAACAAATAGACTAATTTTTTACCACTTTAGTTGTTTTTTGTTTTCCGTTTCTTTCTCCATTTACTTTTTCCTTCTGAAGAAAAGCAAAGTGGTATTTTTTTTGAGGGAAAACAAGCGCTTCTTTTAATACTTGATCAATATGTTCAACAAATACAAATGCCAGGTCAGACAATACTGCTTTTGGAATGTCGTCAAGATCTTTTTTATTATTTTTTGGCAAAATTATTTTCTTTATGCCAGCTCGATGCGCCGCAATAACCTTTTCTTTTATACCGCCGACTTCAAGTATACGTCCCCTCAAGGTAATCTCTCCAGTCATTCCAGCATCTTTACGGACTGGAATTGTGGTGAGTGCGGATACCATTGCTGTTGCAATTGCCGCTCCCGCAGAAGGCCCATCTTTGGGGACTGCTCCTTCAGGGACATGAACATGAATATCCATTTTATTATAAAAATCGTGTTGCAATCCAAATAGTTTGAACCGAGGACGCACATAACTTAATGCGGCCTGACAAGATTCTTTCATGACATCTCCCAAATTACCGGTTAAGGTTAGGTGTGAATGCCCGGGCATTTTGGCGACCTCAATAAATAATATATCTCCCCCAGCTTGTGTCCAGGCCAAACCAGTTGCAATGCCAACAGTATTTTTCTCCTCTATCATTTGAGACGAGTATTTGAAAGGACCCGCAAATTTATGTAAATCAGGAGTTTTAACCATTTTATTTTTTAAGCCTTTTTCTACAAATTCGCGTGCTATTTTTCTGAAAATTGCGGCAATTTGTCGCTCTAATTCACGGACACCAGCTTCGCGAGTATAGCGTCTGATGATAAGATGAGTTGATTCATCATTGATACTGACTTTATCTTCATCAAGTCCGTGGACTTCCAATTGTTTTTTAATGAGGTAGTTTTTTGCGATCGCGAATTTTTCATCTTCAGTATATCCAGGGAAGTGTATGATCTCTAATCGATCAAGAAGGGCATCGGGAATCGTGTCAAGAATATTTGCAGTGGTGATAAACATTACCTCTGAAAGGTCAAAGTCAACTTCAAGATAATGGTCAGAGAACGAATGGTTTTGTTCTGGATCAAGTGCTTCAAGAAGGGCTGCGGATGGATCACCACGATAATCGCGTCCTACCTTATCAATCTCATCAAGCATAAATACTGGATTTTTTGTTCCTGCTTGTTTGACTCCTTGGATAATTCGTCCTGGCAAGGCGCCGACATACGTTCGTCTATGTCCTCTGATTTCTGCTTCGTCACGTATCCCACCAAGCGACATTTTGACAAATTTACGTCCCAATGCTTTTGCTATGGATCGTCCGATTGATGTTTTACCGACTCCAGGAGGGCCCACGAAACATAAAATAGTTGGTTGATTATTTTTTGTTTTTTTTCCATTAGGAGAAGAGGAGATTGTCAATTCGTCATTTCTCATTTTTTTAAGTTTCATCACCGCAAGATATTCCAAAATTCTTTCCTTAATTTTTTTAAGTCCAAAATGATCTTCATTCAATACACTTTCTGCTTTTTTGGTATCTACATTTGCGGGAGTTGCTATCTGCCATGGGAGTTCTGTCAACCATTCAAGATAGGTGCGCACATATGAACTTTCTGGATTGTACTGTGACATTTGTGCAAGGCGTTTGAGTTCTTTGAGTGCTTTTTCTTCTGCTTCCTTAGGCATTTTTGCAGACTTTATATTGTAGCGTAATTCTTTAATTTCTTTATCTTCTTTTACCTCATCGCCTAATTCTTTCTCAATTGTTTTTAATTTTTCTCTCAACACTGCGTCTTTCATTCCTTTTTCAAATTTCTGCTGTGTTTTCATGGAGATGCTTCGTTCAAGCTCTAATACTTTTACTTCGTTTACAATAAATTCTGCTTCTTTTTTCAAACGGTTAGCCAGATTGAGTTCTTCCAAAAGAATTTGACGTTCTTGCGTCTTAATATCAAGAATCATTGCGATCTGATCTGAAAAATCCCTTGCTGATACACCGCTTATAATATTCATTAAAAAAATAAAATCAATGCCTTTACCAAGGTTGACGGCTTTTTTTAATTCATTGGTGATATGGCGAACTAATGCTTGTACTTCTTCGTTTTCAACAATGATCTCCGATAGAGGTTCGCATATTCCTTCAAAAAAGGGCGAGTTTCTCAAATATTCTTTAATGCTTACTCTTTGTTCACCCCTCACCAATGCACTGATTTCTCCTTTTTCTCCTTTGAGAATTTTTTCTACTTTTGCGACGACACCAATAGAGAAAAGGTCGTCAAGAGAAGGATTATTGATGATTGGATTTTTCTGCATGAGAATAATGATACGATTATCGCGTTTGAGAGACTCATCAATTGCAAGAACACTTTTTTCTCTTCCGAAAAGAAGAACATTTTCTGTGGAAGGGAAGACTATACCGTCCCGAACTGCAACGATTGGGTATTTAGATTGATTTGACAGCTTAGATATTAAATTCATACTTTTTAGCAGTATATCAAATAATCTGCTAATTGTCAACAATTTTCTTTTTTAGAATATTATTACGACCAAAAATATCAATTACGTATAACTAACTTATACAAAATCTTCAGCTACTTTATCATACTCGGTGAAACGTTTCTTTGCAATCAGTGTTTTTTCTGCAAGAATAGATATGCTATCTGTGAAAACAGGACGAATCGTCTGATAGAGTATGCCAAGTGGAAATTTTTCATTCAAGGTAGGTTCCGCACATTTCTCATATGCGTCTTTTTGATTTGATCTATCGTACTCTTTTGGTAGTTTATATGTTTTATCTTTGTAATATGAGTATGTGTTGATTTTGTTGAAGGTAACACAGGGTTGTAGAATATTGACTAAGGAATAACCTTTATGAGCGATGCCTTTTTTAATCAAATCAATAATAAAAGGAACTTCACCTGCAAATCCTTGTGCAATGAAGGTAGCACCCTGAGTGAGCGCTACTGTTAATGGATTGACGGGAATCTCAATAATACCGTGCGGTGTGGATTTTGATCGAAATCCTTTCTGAGCAGTTGGAGCAACCTGACCAGTAGTCAACCCATAGACTCCATTATCATGAACAATGACGGTGATATCATGATTGCCTCGGCAACTATGCAGAAAATGATTACCACCTTCACCATAACAGTCGCCATCTCCTACGATTGCGATCACCGGTATTGAATGGCGGGCGAGTTTGATGCCAATCGCATTAGGTAGTGCTCTTCCATGCAGTGCGTGGAGCGCGTAGGCATTCAGAAAATCATTCATATTACCCGAACATCCTATTCCAAAAACAATACATACAGAAGAAGGAGTATGTCCTAATTGTACAAGAGCGCTTTTGACCGCGGCGCCAATACCCCAATCTCCGCATCCTGGACACCATGTCGGCGTGTAACCCGAAAAATCTTGTATGGTTGTCATATTTAAATTTAGTTTTTCCTTTTTCGTTTTTACTTTTTAATTTTTATAACATAATCAGCTATCTCTTCAGGATAAAAAGGCCTGCCGTCATACTTTAATATTTTTTCTGTGATGTTAATACCTATTTCTTGACGGATCAATTTTCCCAATTGTGCATGTGAATTATTTTCAATCAATATATATCTTTTGTTTTCTTGAAAAAATGGTTTGATTTTGGTTTCATCCATAGGATAAAGATGAGTAAAATGAATGTATGATGTTTCAATTCCCCTTTCCTTCAAAAGTTTCATAGCCTCTCGTATAATGCCTTTATTTCCCCCCCACGAGACAAAAATAATTTGTGTGGCATCAAGTTCTCCAATCACTGTCGGAGGTTTAAAGTGATTTTTTAAGTAGGTGATCAATTTTTTATTTCGTTTGTCTACTTGCTTTATGCGTGAATCTGCATGTTCTGTCGTGTGTCCATCTTCTTCATGTTCATACGAATTAGATTGATAAAAATGTCCATCCTGTCCAGGTATAAGAAGCGGGGAAATACCGTCTTGACTCAATTGATATCTGAGATAGTTTTGTTCGTGCGTGGAAGAAGTAATTTTACCTCTTTGTGGTTGATATGATGTACAGATTGATTGAAAACGAAGGGAGGATGTGCTCCGATGACTCTCACATAAAAAGCGATCAGATATGATGATCACGGGAGTTTGATATATATCTGCAAGATCAAAGGAAAGGAGAGTGAATTGATACATCTCATCAACATCGCCTGGAGCAAGAACGATTTTAGGAAATTCTCCATGTCCTGCATGGACTGCGAAAAGCAGGTCTCCTTGTTCAGTCCATGTAGGCATACCTGTCGCAGGTCCTGGTCGTTGACCAAGAAATATCACTAATGGAATCTCAGCAACTCCGGCAAACGAAAGAGATTCAACCATGAGAGCAAATCCTCCTCCTGATGTCCCCACTGCCGATCGTACTCCAGCCCATGAGGATCCAAGAGCGGTATTGATCACTGATATTTCATCTTCTGCATGACGGACAATCATGCCTACTTTTTCAGAGTATGATGCAAGTGTTGTTAATATCGTTGAACTCGGTGTCATTGGGTATGCGGAATATAATCGGCAGTCGGCGACGATAGCTCCTATTGAGAAGGCGTCATTACCGGTCAGAATCATTTTTTTCTCTTGGTTTTCTTTTTTTGGAAAATTCTGATTTATGTGACTGGGAAAAGTATCTTTTATGTAATTGTAACCTCGTTCTCCTACCTTTTTATTCTGCGCGACTATGTCAGTTCCTTTTTTCGCAAAATTTTTCTCAATGATTGAACCAAGTATATCAATATCCCATTGCATCAGCGCAAGCGATGCTCCAAGAGCAATATTATTAAGCATTATATGTATTCCCTTTTCTTCTGTAAGAATTTTTTTGAAAGGAATAGAGATTTTAATTCCATTGTTTTCTTCAATAGTAAAATCATTGTTATCGTACACGATCAAAGATGTGGATGATAATCGGTATTTATGGAGAGTGTATGTCTCTTTATTCAGGCAGATAAGTATGTCTATGTGTTGTTGTGAGGCATGAATTTCAAGGTCTGATATAAATACTTCATATGTATTATGTCCTCCGCGGATAAGTGAAGGATATTCATGATAATCAAAAATATGATAGCCCATTCGTGAGGCAATTTTTGCAAACAAAAGTCCTGTGGTCATGATACCAAACCCAGCCTCTCCCCCAATTTTCCACAGCAATTTTTTTTGCATTTGATATTGACAAAAACTGATAAATATATTATAGTAACTTTGCAGTCGGAAGATTGCTCATACTGCCCGTTGAAAAAGACGGGCTATTTTTTTATTATATATTTATTTTAAAAAAACATCTTCAAATTTTTTAGTATCAAAATATTTGGTGCTTGACACAATTAATTCTTTAGATATACTGTATCTTGTTGAGAAGACAAAAATCTTTTTACCAAAACTTTTAAGCTTAATATTCAAATAATGAAAATCGCTGTCGCCGGAAAAAAGAATAAGACTATCAAAATGAGGTAATAATTCCATTACGTCAACAGCAATCTCTACGTCAAAATTAGCTTTTTTCCTATTGTCAATTTGTTTTTCTGGTTTACAAACGATTTTGTATCCTATTCTTTGTAAAAAAGCTAAAAAATCATTATGGGGTTTTGTCCCAAAAGTAGCTGTGTATATGATAATATCTATAAGATTGCCTTTTCTAAAAAAACGTATAAGTTTTTTATAGTCAACTCTTTGATTTATTTTTTTAACTGATTTTTCTAAATTAGCTACGTCAATGCAAACTAACATTCTTCCTATATGTATAAAGTTGAGGAGTTGAGGTTTAATCATATAATTGAGTATTTTTATGCTATCGGAACAGTGCATCTTTCCATAGAATCTTTTGTCAAAAGCGAAACCAATTTTTTTGCCATTGTCCATTGTTGTTTTGCGTTTTCTGATGTAGAGTAATCACGAGAAGATAGTGGTTGTTCTGGAGCGAAATAACCACTGTGCACTGATTGAGGAAACAATGGATGTATATATAAATAAAAGAATGCGTTGCCTAATTTTTTTATTTCTGGTTTTTCATCCAGGTATTTGTTCAATTGTGTTTTCAAATTTTTGAGCGTAGATTGCGAACTTCCTCTCTCGTCTATTAAACCAATTTTTAATCCTAATTTTTTCCATCCCTTGATAGCTTTTTGTACTATTTCTTCCGAAAAATGTTTTGCATCAAGAGATTCATGATATAGATTACTAAACTGCTGTTGTGGTATTGGTGAGTCAGAAATTTGTTTCCATATAAGAGAAGTTATTTTTTGGAGAGGTCGCGCTGAAGTATCGGTATAAATTAAACCTGTTGCCCCCCATAAAGCTAATAAATTTAACCTTTTAACGTAAAAATAAAGACCATGTTCAAGTTCTAACAACTGCATTGTTCTTTCATATGTATCATATATTTTTTTATCTCTATTTGAAGTTTGACTATAAAAAATATTTTTTTTTAATTGAATTAAATCAGAGGGATGTAATTCTATTGTGCCCAGAAGATTTGCTTGACGTATATTTTCACATGGTATTTTTTTTTTGGTAAGTTCTTGAGTCAATCGTTTTTGATTCACGCCTTCTGGCATAGTTATTGTTCCATCAATTTCCTGTATTTCTAGGCATGAAGGTGTAAGTAAATAATATAATTCAGGTAAAGATATCACGTGTGCTTGATTAAGGGATATTATTTTTTGTCTTATTTGAAAATATGAATTATTGTTACTATTTAATTGTTTATACAAGAAAGAATCCGCACTATCGATCTGATAATTTGTAGAATCTACTAAATTTCCTAAACTCACAAGGTTTCTTAAATAATTATCTCTAGTTGATTGTCTAAGATTCCTTAATGTATCGATTAATTCTTCATTTTCGAGTATAGAAATGGCTTTTTTCTCGTCAAAATGTGGAGGATTTACATCTTTATAGTTTTCAGGAGTAAAAATACTGAAAAGTTTACCCTCATCTTTTTTTTGATTGAAAATATTAACTTCACTCATATTATCGTATTAATTTGACCAAATAAAAAAAACTTATTTTTAGTGTAAGTTCTTCTCAAATCAAAATAATTACTTAATCGCTACAACACGGATCTTTATATCCGCAATTTTTGCATACGGAGTCGCGTCCTCCCGGCATACCTTTGATTGTTTTCATCCCACATGAGGGGCAGTTTCTTATGTTTTCTTTTTCTGATTTATTTTCCTCACTGAGGAAATACTTTATTCCCATTGATATCTTCAATAATGATGGCGGCAACTGGACAACCGCGCGCAGAATCTAATAAAGTAGTGTCATCATCTTCAAGAACAGACGAGAGAATCACTGCTTTTGCTTCTGAATCAAGGGCGAATGTCTTTGGTGCGATTGCAACGCAGGTAGCGGCTCCAATACATAAATCTCGATCAACATGTATTTTCCAATTACGAACTTGGACAGGTCCTGAAGGTTTTTGTGGATCTTTCATGCTTTGGTTATCCATAGATTTGAAATAGTACTAACGTGTAATGATATGACGAACGATTGCAAAGGCGAGTGTGGCACATTTTAATCGTATGGGACTTATATGAATACCCATCAGTTGAAGGATAACTGATTTTTCAATATTTCGCAAGTCTGAAATCTTTTTACCTTTTATGTGTTCAGTAAATAATGAAGCTCCTGCGTGTGATATGGCACATCCTGACCCTGAAAAAGCAATATCTTTTATTTTTTCGTCTTCAACGTGGATATCAATCGTCATGCTGTCGCCGCAAAGTGGATTATGAAGAGTGTATGCTTTAGTCGGATTTTTCAATTTTCCCCAGTTGCGGGGATTTTGATAATGGTCAATGACGTTTTCAGAATAAAGCGTTGACATTTGGTATTCTAATTTCGTGGGTTATGGAAATGTATAATGAAATTATAGCATATTGAATTAATCTGCTGTTCCGACAAGATACACTGCTCTCCACGGACGGAAAGAGGAAAAAAAAGTTTTATCAATGGTGGTTTCTCCGTTTTTCACCACCGTATAATGAAATGACGCTTTCGCACCGCCTGCGGGCCAGTCAACCTGTCGGGTTACTCCTCGTTTTAATGTAGGATCATCTTGATATGAAGGAGGAGGAGGTGCTTGTTTATCATAGAGTTTTACGTCTGAGATTTGTGCCATGCGACCGTCTTTTTTCCCATATAAAGTAAATGATAATTTATTATGAGGTGAATCAATCACGTTTTGAATAAGAATTGCGTTATCTGTATCGTTTGTAAACTTAAGATCAGCACTTGGATTGAATACCGTCGCATCAAACCCAGGTTGACTATCTTGTTCATAATAATGCACCCGATACGCGTGTGCCACTCGTTCAACGATGGGTAATCCTGCGTTTAATACCGCGCGAAAAAGAGTGGTTGATACTTGACACACTCCCCCACCATCTCCAAGTATAGTACGACCGTTTTTGATGATGTATGCTGGTTTGTACCCAGTCTGCGCTGAGATATCGCCTACCATTTGATTGAAAGAAAAGTTTTCACCTTTAGGTATAAGTACTCCGTTCAGTCGTGATGATGCAAGAGTCAGATTGTGAATTCTGCCCGGGATAGATCCTGAGAAGTCAGAAACTCCATATCCAATATCTTCTACAATACCAAAATCATTGATTGAGGCAAGCGTTACTTCGGGATCAATTGTTTTATCAGTTATTGTTATTGTATTTGGTTGAGCATGAATTTCAAGAGAGCGTATTGTAGAATTAATTTTTTCACGGGCTCTGTCTTTTTCAATCTGTTTCCCTTTTTTCTCTCGCTGGAAAAGGGTAACCTTTCCATTTGCAAATGTGAAAAGGGCATTTTCTGCAGGGAAATCATATTTTTCTGCCAGATTGTCAAGATATTCGTCAGTAGGCTCGGTATCGTATGATATATGAGATTCAAAATTATACTGACCGAGATTGAGAAGAGTGACGGCTTTTTGATAGAGTTGAGTTGGGAGGTTTGAAGATCTTCCGATTGAAAAAGCATGAGATACTATTGTAGTAGTGTCGTACCTCGTTTTGAGCATCTCGGATGATACTGTATGTATATTATCCTCTCCATAACGTAACGTAATGACTGTATTTTCTAACTCATTATTTTTTTCTTCAAAATAACGAATCAATCCCGTACGGTTTTTTCCACCAAAGTCCACTCCATTTACATACACATGAGGATAGATACGTTCTTCAAATTGCATATTCAATATAAAAAGATACAAAGTTATTCCTATTAAGAAAATTACTCCGCTTATACAAACGAAAGCCGTTAAGTTAAAAAATGCATGAATTATTTTAATATGGACTTTTTTCATAACGAGATGATATTATGATATATATAATACATTACATTTTAATTTTATGGTTGATGAGAAAATAGAAAAACCAGTGTTTGAGACAGTTCCTGTAGAAGAATATAATGAGACTGACCCACTTGATTCATCTCAAGCGGATATTCCTTCATATACACCAGAAGACAATAAAATGAAGTATTTTATCATTGCAATTGCAGTGATTTTTTTCGTGGTGATTTTTATATTTTTTATACGGTTTTTAAATGGCTTAAAAAAAGGAGGCAGTAAAAAAGTTACGTTGACCTATTGGGGATTATGGGAAGAACAAACAGTTTTTGATCCTCTGATCAAAGCGTATCAGAGAAAAAATCCTCATATTACCGTTAGTTATACCAAGATGGATCCACGTGACTACCGCGAAAAAATTATTGAACGCAGTAAAAATGGCACGGGTCCAGACATATTTAGATACCATAATACATGGATACCGACGTTGAAAGAAGTAGTGGCTACCTTACCTCATACGGTAATGGATAACGCAGAATTTGAACGTACTTTTTATCCTATTACTCAAAAAGATCTTAAGATTGATGATTTTTATTATGGTTTACCCCTTGAGATTGATGGGTTAGTACTTGTCTATAATGATGATATGCTAAAAGCAGGTGGTTTTACTACTCCACCCAAAACATGGGAAGATGTAGTGAATTATGCTACTACACTATCGCTTAAAGATAAGGAAGGGAATATTATTACTTCTGGAATTGCGTTAGGAACCGCGTCAAATGTAGAACATTTTTCCGAAATATTTGGTTGGATGCTTTTACAAAACGGAGGAGATCTGACCAAAGTATCAGCAGACGAAGGTCTTGATGTGCTTCAGGCATATCGTAAATTTGCTGAACTTCCGAATAATGTATGGGATGAGACAATGGCAAATTCAACCACCGCATTCATCGGAGGAAAAGTTGCTATGATTATCATTCCTTCGTGGGAGATCTCACTGATTAAATTAGTCAACCCTGATTTGAAGATAAAAACTGCGCTATTGCCTATCATTCCTGGAGGAAATAAAGTTTCTCTTGCGAATTACTGGGTGGAGGGTGTATCAAAAATGAGTAAGAATCAGATAGAAGCATGGAAATTTCTGAAATTTCTCACAGAAAAAGAAAATATGACATCACTGTATAAAGAGGAGACAAAATCTCGTCTTTTTGGAGAACCATATTCTCGAGTTGATTTAGCTCCCATGTTGGTGCAAAATGAATATATAGGAGCAGTGATAGAACAAGCTCCCATTATGAAAAGTCTTTCTCTCGTGAATAGAACCTATGATAATGGAATAAATGATGAGATAGTCAAATATATAGAAGATGCTATCAACAGTACAATAAATGGTGTATCCTATCAGGAAGCGTTGGATACCGCACAGAAGGGAATAGATCAAGTGATGGAAAAATATAACATTAAATAAAATATATGCTCAATCTTTTTCAACAAAAACAACGTTCTGCAAAAAAAGAATGCTGTCTCGCTCTTATTCTTAAAGAAAATGAAGGATGCGTGATGGCTCTTATGATTGATACAATACATCAGTCTGTGGACAAAATTGATGAAAAGGATGTTAGTTTCCCCCAATCATGGGATTTGATCCCCGAACATATTGATGATGCGCTTTTTCAATTGGAGCATGACAACAATTGTGTTATAAAAGAGGTGATTTTTTTTCTCTATGCGCACATTGTAGATCAAAAAAATAAAAAAATAAAAACTGTTTATTTTCAACAGATCAGAAATATTATCAAAACTCTTGATCTTGAGCCTCTTGGATATATAGATTATCAAGAAGCAATTTCTATATATTTTTCAGAAAAAGAACACAGAGCGTTCACCGCAATGATTGTAGAAATAGATATTCATGTGGTATCGGTATTCGTATATCAAAATAGTGCGTTAGTTTTTTCTGAATCATTAAAAAGAGGAGACATTATTACTGCTGATATAGAGAAGCTTTTTATCTTAGCTCATGGGATTGCGTTATTGCCTTCGCGTATTTTAATATATGATTCATGTATTCTTGAAGGTGAGGTTGACACTGTTGTTACACATCAATGGAGTGAAAATCTTTTTGTACAAATACCTCAATTTGAGATAGTATCAGAACATCAATTATTGACTGCTTTATTTTTCGCTTTTACCGAACAGCTTTTTGAAAAAAAGAAAGAAAAGAAAGTGAGTAAGGAGGCACCTGCTCAAGTGCTTGGATTTAGCATAGGAAAGGAAAATCAGGAACAGGATTTTTTCAAAGAATCTCACAAGGAAGAACAGAGAGAAAAGAGTCAAAAAAAAAATATATTTCTATTTATCTCACATGGAACTAAAATGCTTATGAATATAATCAATATACTACGTTTGAGACATCGGTTTATTGTTTTTTTACCTCTCTTAATAGGAGTGATAGTCATAGCATTGAGCGCTATTTTATATTTCTTTCATAAAGCGGAAGTCATCATAGAAGTCCAAAGTAAGTTAATTGAAAAACAGTTAAATATAGATGGTGGTATAGGAGAACAGCTCAAAAAAAATAGTCTTAAAGTCAAAACAAGTGAACATACGGTAGAAAAGAATCAATCAATCAATACAACAGGAAAAATAACAATTGGAGAAAAATCTCGTGGAGAAGTAACTATTTATAACTTATTGGAGGCAGAGAAAATATTTAAAAAAGGCACTCTTTTTATTTCAGATAAAAATATTCAGTTTTTTCTTGAGGATGATATTAAGCTTGCTTCTGCTTCAACTACTTTCACCGCAGATGGAAATAAATTGACAGTGACTGGTAAAAGTAAATCATCACTTACTGCAGCGGCAATAGGAACAGAGGGAAACATAGATAAAGATCAGAAGTTGAGAATTGAAGATTTGCCCATCTCAAGTTATTTTGCGTCTCCTCTCAATTCGTTTGCCGGCGGAAGTAAGAAAGATGTACAAACAGTCTCAAAGGATGATCTGGAAAAATTGAAAGACACTGTATTATCGCATATGGTAGAGGAAAAGGAAGTATTAAAGAAAGACACGAACAATTCTGAAAGGATAATTGATCAGTTAACCTCTGTAAAGATTGTGAATGAGACATACTCAAAGGAATTAGGAGAAGAATCAAAAAATGTATCTTTGAATGCAAAGGGTTTAGTGCTTTTTTATAGTTATAGCGTAGATGATATGAAAGGTATAATTACAGATTTTTCAACTGATTTTATTCCGAAAGGCTATCATGTCCCTCCAGATAATATTGATTATGTGATATCGGACGCTCGTATAGATGATGCAAAAAATATTATTCTTTCTCTTGATGTCAAAGAGCGTACTGTGATGCAAATAGAAGAAGATAAAATCACTCAAGAAATTAAGGGAAGAGATATTGACACGCTTTCAAAAATACTCAAAGAGAAATATAAAATACAAAAGAATATAGTGAAGGTACAATCACCGTTGCCTTTCCTCACATCTCGTCTTCCTTTTTTTACTAAAAATATTACGCTCACTATACAATCACAATAATAGTATGGTTCTTTATCGGTATACCAAAGATAAACCAAAAAAGAATAAAAAGCCAATTATAAGCTTTATTTCCTATTTTCTTTTGACAGTTGGAGCCATTTTTTTATTTTGGTCTTTTTATCCTGTAATCGCATTTACCATATATGCACAGGTTTTTATTAATAACAAGATAATGAGTCCCATCCCCTCTACTGAAATTGCGTCGTCAATAAAAGAAGCTCGTACGGTTCTCGGAGATTATTCGGCACTTTCCACAAATCTATCAGACTATACGAAAGCTGGAGTGTGGTTTCCTTCCAAACCTCAAGAATCAACTGTTCATATAGAATTGAAAGAATATGTACTTTCAATCCCTAAACTAAATATTAAAGATGCTCAAGTTGTTGTAGGCGGAGAAGATCTTGTTAAAAGCTTGATCCATTATCTTCCTCAATCATATCCGGGTGAGTATGGAAATATTGCTATTTTTGGACACTCAACTCTTCCGCAACTTTATAATCCTTCAAACTATAAAACTATATTTACCTATCTTCCTTCTTTGGTGAAAGGGGATAGTATCTATCTAACAGTAAAAAATATTCAATATGAATATAAAGTCTATGATATGTTTGTGGTTAAACCAAGCGATATATCAGTACTTGATCAGTCAAATGATGATGTATATTTAACTCTTATCACCTGTGTACCGCCGGGAACATATTGGAATCGATTAGTGGTAAGGGCAAAATTAAATACATTATGAATGTGTTGATAAACGTTAGTGTGATACAATTTTGTCCGCATCAATGTATCATCATACCAAAAAAAGGCACAGAATAAACTATTTTTATGTACGATTGTTAGTTTTTCGGATCGTGTTTTTTTTTCTTTCATTTGTATCATTACTTGGTCAAATCATAGAGATAATTTTCTTCCGCCCGCTTATTTTTTCCTATATCATAGTGCGTCGTCAAAGTAAAATAATCGGAGGTTTTACTTATTTTTTAATTGGTGTATTATGCACTATGATAGGATTGATTATTTTTCAAACATACACGTTGGTGCTTTCATTACCTACTCCTCTTCAAATCGGTCAAGTGAATTATGCTGTCTCAACAAAAATATTTGATCGTAATGGAATACTTTTATATGAAATTTATCATGATCAAAATCGTACACCTATCAAACTAGAAAATATGCCAAAATACGTGGCATGGGCGACAGTGGCGATAGAAGACAAAAATTTCTATCAGCATAATGGAATATCTTTATTTGGAGGTATTATAAGGGCTCTTAAAGAAAATGTACTCACTCATTCATTTCAAGGTGGTTCAACTATCACACAACAATTAGTAAAAACAGCATTGTTGACTCCTCAAAAAACCTTGAAACGTAAAATAAAAGAAATAATTCTTGCGCTGTGGACAGAACGCATTTTCAGTAAAAACCGAATTCTTGAAATGTATTTGAATCAAGTACCGTATGGAGGACTTGCTTATGGTATTGAGGAAGCGTCACATACTTATTTTGGGAAATCAGTCAGTCAGTTGACTTTGGGCGAGGTAGCATTTCTTGCGGGTTTACCACAAGCTCCTAGTTTATACTCGCCATACAATAATCCAGTGCGTGCTCAAGAACGTCGTGATGAAGTATTGAAGAAGCTTTATGAACAAAAGTATATCTCTGAATATGAATATACGAATACTCGCGCAACTCCTCTCATTGTTCAATTACCTAAAAACCCTATAAAAGCGCCTCATTTTGTGTTTTATGTAAAATCGTTGCTTGAAAATGAATATGGTATTCGTCAAGTAGAGGAAGGTGGACTCCTTGTGTATACCTCGCTTGATATGAATATACAAAATCAAGCTGAACATATAATAAAGGAAGAGTTAAAATCAATTGAACGGCTTCATGTGGGAAATGGTGCCGCGATGGTTACCATACCTTCAACAGGGGAAATTATAGCGATGGTGGGCGGAAGAGATTATTTTACTTCTTCTTCAGGAGCATTTAATGTAACGATTGCGTCTCGTCAGCCTGGATCAATGATAAAACCGATCATGTATTCTCTTGCGCTTTCACAAGGATTTACAGCGGCGAGCATACTTGACGATAGTCCTATTTCTTTTCCTCAAATGAATGGCACATACTATTCCCCTACTAATTACGACAATCGTTTTCACGGGAAAATCCCCCTGAGGTTTGCGCTTGCTAATTCATATAATGTTCCTGCTGTTAAGGTATTGAATAATCTGGGAGTTTCTTCTTTTATTAGTCAAGCACAACGTATGGGTATAACGACATGGACTAATCCCGAACGATATGGATTGGCGTTGACTTTAGGGGGAGGAGAAGTAAAAATGATTGACGTTGCTACTGCTTTTTCTGCATTTGCGAACGCTGGAGAAAAAGTAGAAGTTGATCCATTTCTCAAAATAGAAAATTATCGGGGCGAAAAATTCTATAAGAGAAGTAAAATAAAAAAAGATTTGGTTATGGATCCAGGAATAGCATTTATCATATCAGATATTTTATCTGATAGTTTTGCGCGACAATGGGCATTTGGTTTACACTCATCCCTTGAATTGCCAGGATATAAGGTAGCAGTGAAAACAGGGACTACTGATAACAAACGTGATAATTGGACGGTTGGATATACTCCAGATATTTTAGTAGCAACATGGGTAGGGAATAATGATAATTCTTCAATGAATCAATATGTGACATCTGGTATTACTGGTGCGGCACCTTTATGGAATAAGATAATGAAGTATATTCTTAATAATGGTTTGGATGTTCGCTTAAGTCCAACGAAAAAAGTACATACATTTACACAACCTGATAACGTCGTCCAAAAGAAGTGTTATTTTGGAAGAGTAGAGTATTTTCTCAAAGGGACAGAGAGTGGATTAGACTGTAGGCTGTATACAGCGACTTCTACTCCGAAACTATCACATTGATTATTCAAAAAATAACGCGCTATTTCGTCGGTTTGCCACGAGATTTTTTATTGCGTAGTAGATTGTTTAATTGTTTCAAAATACGATTGAGGAATTACTAATATACGCAATGCAGATGCACGCATATCTTTTTTGTTTGCTATTTTTTTAATAGCAAAATGAATGGTGTCTTCAGGCTTCAGTTTTGAAAAACCAATAGGACTGATAGCAAGAGTCTCGGCATTCATTTGTAATTGTTTCGTATATTGTTCAACATCAAGAGTATAGACATCCTTTTCTGAAGTAATGATCGTGATGGTAAAATCTTTTTTATCCACATCAGTAATTTTCCCTGATTTAACTTGGTAATCCTGAGTTTTATAGAGGGCATTTGCGTTAATAGTATTATCAATAAATGGTCCAGACACGATAATAAAATCATCTTTGGCAATTTCGCTCTCTTGTATTGTTTTTTTACTTCCAGTGAGGAGTGAATAAAATTGAGTAATACTTGCATCAATAATTACTTTTACATCAATAGAAGAAGTGATATCAATTTTTTTCAATTCTATGATTTCACCCTCTTTTTTAGTAATATACCCTGTAATAATTTTTTTGTTATTTTTTGTTAATTCTTCCACTTTTTGAGCTATTTTGTCTTTCAGGTTTTTAATTGAGTCATCAACTTCTATAGTTGGTTCGTTTGTTGCGTTCTGTTCATCTGCCGCACGAATACGAGATGCTGTAGATGAGATAAATAAGGATATGATCATGATTGTTAAGATGCTATATTTTTTTATCATTTTTCGCTTTCAAGAAAGTACACGTATACTGTCTTTTCAAGTGTATCGCTTCCAATATGCGATGAAATTTTAATGTTATTTTGTCCTAAGGAAAGAGGGAAATCAATAGTAAATTGCTGGTTTGTGTTTTTCATAACTTTTTCATCAAAAGGAGATTGTATGACGATAAGCGCACCTATTTCTGTTTTCCCAGTTATTTGTATTGTCTTTTGATCAGTTATCATATCATTTTCAGGACTTTCAATGGTGAGAGAAAGTTTTTTTTCAACTTTTAGTGGCACGGTTACTTGCGGTGTAACATCTGTGGAAATTACTTTTTTATATTCAACGTTTTTTTCTTTTATACTTGCAATTGCTATAAAAGCAACAATCACTCCCATGATAATTCCGATTATAGTTGTGATCACGGTCTCTCTTTTCATACGATATAGTGTAATAAATAAAGTCTCAAAAGTCAAAAGGATGTTCAGGACCTATACATACGATACAGTTGATGAGTTTGTTTTTCAACTTGTAATATAACATATTCAGCAGGTGTTTTATACCCTAACGCCTGATGAAATCTGCGTTGATTGTATTTGGTGTTAAACGCCATACAT
>DATDVH010000038.1:0-5996 GCA_035290045.1 Patescibacteria group bacterium
GACAGCTCATCAATTGTATCAAAATTATATCAAAAAAATGACCTCATGGCCACATCCGTTAATAAATTACCAACTATTTCAGTTCAAGATGCGGCACAAGGGCTCGTATCCGCAAATTCCTATGAAGTTATTTGCGGACGAGCCCTATGTATGCTATAATTGACTTTTATGCTTTACCAAAGCCCAAGTTATGGAGAGATTGATGCGAATGGATTAAAAAAACGAATCTCAACCTACATGACTGAAAAGAAAGATGCCCATTATCGCATCATTGTCGGATCAGACTCACAAAAAACAAATGGATCAGGTTATGATTTTGTGGTGGCAATCGCCATACACCGAGTAGGATCTGGAGGGATTTATTTCTGGAAAAGAGATATGATATCCAAAAAAATGAGCTTAAAAGAGCGTATGTATGAAGAAGCGATACGATCTCTCGTCTCTGCTGAAACCATTTTTGAATTGTTCCGCGAAAATGGTATATCAAAATACAATATTGAAATTCATGTTGATATAGGACGAAACGGCGACACACGTGATATGATTGCAGAGATTGTCGGCATGGTACGAAGTAATGGGTATGAGGTCAAAATTAAACCTGACTCTTTTGGCGCATCAAAAATAGCAGACAGACATACCTAAAAATATTTATTCAATATATTCAAGCATATTTTCACCAGTCAGGATAAATGTTCTTCCCCTTTTCTCAACTAATTGATACGCGATTTTCCGCACAATCATCTCAAGTGTCCGCTCAATACTTCGTATTCCCGGATCATATCCTGACCGACGCGCAATTTTTGCAAACACCTCGTCACTGATAGTGACCATCCCTTGCTCTATCCCACTTTCCTTCAAAAGGCGAGGAAAAATATACTTTTGAGCAATGATTATTTTCTCATGATCATTATATGAAGGCATTTGTATGACTTCAAGACGATCCAATACAGCTGTGGCGATATGTTGTGCACTATTGGCTGTAGCAATAAAAAGTACTTGAGATAAATCAAACGGATAATCAATATAATGATCGGTAAAATGAGTATTTTGCTCAGGATCCAAAAGCTCAAGAAGCACTCCCATGATCGCACTTCGACTTTCTGTACTCACGCGATCTACCTCGTCAAGCAGTATCACAGGATTTTTACACTGCATCTCACGAAGTGTTTTAATGATTTGTCCTGGTTCAGACTCGGGTTGGCTTTTAGATAAACCTCTCAGATCAAGTGGGGATGATAACCCGCCAAACGAAATACGCCCAAATTTCCTTCCTATTGATTCAGCGATTGACCGTACAACGCTTGTTTTGCCAGTACCTGCAAGTCCAACAAATAAAAGAATCGGGGCATGAAAAGACACGACGTCTTTTTCCTTCTCCAATATCAAAACTGATATATATTCAAGTATTCTCTTTTTAAGAGATTCTAAACCATAGTGATTTTTATCAAGTATTTTTTTTACTAAAACAATATCAAGAGTCTCATCCGATGAATATGTCCATGGGAGCGTAGTAATCCAATCAATATATCGCGAAAAAGATTCCCATTGATTTATCTGTGTAGCATTTGTCATTCGCTGTATTTGCGCTATTAGTTTTTCAGCAAACTTCTGCGGTACTCCAGCAGATTTAATACGATTTTCCCATACAATACTTTCTTGTATTTTATTATCAATATCGTTCATACATGATTAGTTAAACACTTATAGTAATTAGCAGACGAAAATGATACTTGACAACTGCATAATACTTTGGTATACATTAGACACTCAAAATGAATATTTTAATTAAAATCGTATTGTTTATTTTTTAATTATACATTAAATCCGATCATGTATCGGATCATTTTATTATATATATTATGAAAAAATCAAACAGAAACATAAAACCTCTTTTTGATTATGTACTCATCAGACCTCTTAAGGGTGAGGCTACCACTCCCTCAGGAATTGTACTTCCTGATTCTGCTAAAGAAAAACCTCAAATAGGAGAGGTGATCGCAGTCGGACCTGGCGCATACAACGAACAGGGCAAAAGAATTCCCATGGAAGTAAAGGAAGGAGACAAAGTCGTCTACAAAAAATGGGGAGGAACTGAATTCAAACCAGGAATCGCGCATGAAGAATTGCTTTTAGTTGAACAAAAAGACATTATGGCGAAAGTCGCTTAATTTATTATACATTTTTATTACACAATAAAAAAATATGGCAAAACAAATGAGAGACGGAAATGATGCACGACAATTGCTTGCACGCGGTGTAAATACATTAGCAAAAGCCGTAGTGACGACATTAGGTCCTCGTGGACGTAACGTTGCCCTTGATAAAAAATGGGGAGCTCCAAGTGTCGTTCATGATGGAGTTTCTGTAGCAAAAGAGATTGAGCTTGAGGACCCATTTGAAAATATGGGAGCACAACTTGTCAAGGAAGCCGCATCAAAAACTAATGATGTCGCAGGAGACGGTACTACCACCTCCACTCTTTTGACTCAATCTATAGTAAACTATGGACTTCGTAATGTAGCTGCAGGATCAAACCCAATGATTCTGATACGAGGTATTAAAAAAGCAGTAGAGGTAGTCGTAGGAAAAATCAAGGATACTGCCAAAAAAATTCCATTAAATGATAAGGCCGGGATTGCCCAAGTTGCGACCATCTCTGCGGCAGACCAACAGATTGGTGAAATGATAGCTGAAGCAATCACAAAGGTTGGAAAAGATGGAGTAGTAACCGTTGAAGAAGGAAAGGGACTCCAGATGGAGATAGAGTACAAAGAAGGAATGGAATTTGATAAAGGGTATGCATCTCCTTATTTTGTTACTGATTCTGAGAAAATGACTGCTGAAATAGATGAAGCATACCTTTTAATCACGGATAAGAAAATTACTGCAGTCTCAGACCTTTTACCTTTTTTGGAGAAATTTGTGAAAGTTTCCAAAAACCTTGTCATTATTGCCGATGACGTTGAAGGCGAAGCTCTTGCGACATTAGTCGTCAATAAATTGCGTGGTACGTTCAATACTCTTATCGTCAAAGCGCCAGGATTTGGAGATAGAAGAAAAGCAATGCTTGAAGATATTGCTATCCTTACTGGTGGACAAGTCGTCTCTGAAGATTTGGGCAAAAAGCTTGAGAATATTGAGGTAGATGTCTGTGGAAGGGCAGATAAAGTATGGGCAGATAAGGAAAACTGCCGCATTATTGGCGGACGAGGAAATAAAGCAAAAATAGGAGCACGAGTTAGCCAGATCAGACGTGAGATGGACGAGTCTACTTCAGAGTTTGATAGAGAAAAATTACAGGAGCGATTAGCAAAACTTGCAGGAGGTGTTGGTGTTATCAATGTAGGAGCCGCTACAGAAATTGAACTCAAAGAGAAAAAGGAACGAGTCAATGATGCTGTTGCAGCTACTAAGGCGGCACTTGAAGAAGGGATTGTCGCAGGAGGCGGCATCACCCTTCTTAAGGCACGAAAAGCACTGATAGCCTTGAGGGACAAAATGGATTTTGAGGAAGAAAAGATCGGCGTTGATATCGTATACAAAGCACTTGCCGAACCTCTCTCAATGATCGCAAAAAACTCTGGAGCAGACGCAGGATGGATCGTACGGAAAGTAGAGGATCAAAAAGATGCGGATTATGGCTTTGATGCGATCACTTTGGAATTTGGATCAATGTACAAACGTGGCATTGTTGATCCTGCCAAGGTCGTACGCACCGCACTTGAGAATGCATCATCTGTCGCAATCATGATTCTGACGACAGAAGTATTAGTAACTGATATTCCTGAAAAGAAAAAGGATATGCCAAGCCCTGCGGGTATGGGAGGAATGGGTGGCATGGGAGGTATGGGCGGAGAGTATTGATAAGACAAGTTAAAAAAGTTATGTTCAAAAGGCGACCTATCCACAGGTCGCCTTTTTGTTGTAGGATACAATATAAGTATATGTTCACAACAGGTAAATTTTTGAAAAGTGCAAGAGAACAAAAAGGATATACTATCCAACAAGTAGAAAAATTCACTAAAATACGAAGTAAAAATCTTGACGCGATTGAACACAGTAAGTGGAATCAGTTCTCTTCTCGTACCTATATCGTTGGCATGGTACGATCATATGGAAAATTTCTCAAAATTGATGAAACTCAATTGCTGGGTATATTCCGAAGAGAATACGAGGAAAAAAATACAGCTCATAAACAAAACGTTATTCAAAAAAAACACTTTACACCACCTATACATCGTACCTTTAGGATAATCACTCTTATTTTAATAATACTACTTATTACCTATTTTGGCTATCAACTCACGTTATTTTTTTCACCACCACGTATCACTCTCATCAGTCCATCGCGTACTGAATTCAAAAATGAAAAGAAAATAGAACTGGTAGGAAAAACAAATAAAGAATCAATTGTTACTGTCAATGGAGAACGAGTCTATCAAGATAAAGAAAATATTTTTAAGATATTTGTTCCATTAGTAAACAGAGAAAATACAGTCCTTATTGAAGTAGTTGGATCAAATGGAAAAAAAACAGTATTAAAAAGGACTTTTATGAAGATTTAGTTTTCCACCAGTGTTCATGATCAGTATACCACCGTATTGTTTTTTGAAGAGCAGTATCAAAATTATGCTGTGGATGCCAGCCTAATTCATGCTTTATTTTTGACCAATCAATCGCATATCTTCTATCATGACCGAGACGATCATCAACGTATGAAATGCTACTTGTATCTTTTTTCATCAACGAAAGAATCTTCATGACCACGTCTTTGTTTGAGATATCTTGAGTCAATCCTCCGATTAAATATGTTTCACCAATTTTACCTGAATGTAAAATCAGTTCTAGTGCATGTATATGATCTTCCACATATAGCCAATCTCGCATATATAACCCATCGCCGTATAGAGGCACTTTTTTACCACGCAAAATATTAGTTATAGCAAGTGATATTAGTTTCTCTGGGAATTGAAATGGTCCGAAATTATTAGAACAATTAGAGATTGTGATCGGCAATTGAAACGTGATATGATACACCCGTACCAGATGATCAGAAGATGCTTTTGATGCCGCATACGGGCTTCTTGGATTATAGGGTGTTTTTTCATGAAATAGTTCTTTTGAAGAAAGCTCAAGCGATCCAAATACTTCATCTGTTGAAATATGATGAAAACGTTTGATACGATGTGCAACAGCTGATTCAAGGAGGGTATGTGTTCCAACGATATTGGTAAGTATAAATGCTGATGGATCATGTATTGACCGATCCACATGACTTTCTGCGGCAAAATGTACTACCACCTCTGTCTCTTTCATTACCGTATCTACCAATGATCTATTAGTAATATCTCCTTTGACAAAATGGTAGTTGGGATAATTTTGTATTTCAATAAGATTATCCAAACTGCCTGCATACGTCAATTTATCAAAATTAACTATACTATCATACGGATATTTCTTCACCCAATAACTAATAAAATTGCTTCCTATAAATCCTGCACCTCCCGTAACTAATAATTTCATAGTAAATAATTATACACTATAACTTAACTAGTTTTTCATTTGACATCTTCATTATTTTTTTTCATAATAATAAATATATGATACATTACACTTCCATCAATGTGGATACGTATGTCAGCAAAGATCAAAATACAACTCCCCATAAAAACGGTCTTAATTTTTTCTTACTGCTTATTGCGCTTATTACCGCTGTAGCATTCGCAGTGCTTCTTTTTATGATGATAAAAAATAAAAGTGAGGAAAAAATCATCTTACCAAAAGAGCCTACTGTTCAAGAGGACATTATTCCCACGAAAACTCCTCCGGCAAATCTCTCTGTTTCGCCAACGCTTGTCCCTGAAGACATTCTCCCTCCTCAAGAAATGAATAACCCATAATAAAATATGGAATATTTTTTGTTATCAATAGTTCAGTTGATTGCACTTTTTTTTATCTCCAGAAAGACGACTGCTCTTTTTTTTTATTTCCTTCGT
>DATDVH010000039.1:0-7961 GCA_035290045.1 Patescibacteria group bacterium
TAAAAAATTTGATATGAATATGATGTGGTATTATTATATCTCATGAAAACAGATTTATTCACACAATTAAATTCTGATCAAAAAAAAGCAGTAGTATGCGTACAATACCCCTCAATTATTTTAGCTGGCGCAGGATCTGGAAAAACACGAGTACTCACGTATAAAGTACTTCATCTCATCAATACTCATCTGGTAAAACCGCATGAAATACTCATGATCACATTTACGAATAAGGCGGCGGCTGAGATGAGACACCGCATCAACATATCTATCGGGTTTGTTGGTACTTTTCATTCCCTGTGTGTCAAAATACTGAGGATTGATGGGAACGCAATCAATATACCTCATGACTTTATCATTTATGATACCAATGATCAACAGGACATAATAAAAGATATTATTAAAAAATCAAACCTTGAAAAATATTCTCCCTCATCTCTTCTGAATAAAATCTCCTCGGCAAAAAATCAGCTTATATCAGACAAAGACTATCATACACTTTTTTCAGACTATTCAAACGAGGAGATATATATGGTCTATCAACAATATCAAAAAAAACTTCAAAAAAATAAAGCCGTTGATTTTGATGATCTGATCATGAAAACGGTTGAACTTTTTCGCACTCATGAAGACATATTAGAAAAATGGCAGAACCGATTCCCTTGTATACTCGTTGATGAATTTCAAGACACCAACTACGCCCAATATATACTTATTAAACTTTTAGGAAAAAAATATAAAAACGTCACTGTCGTTGGTGATTTTTCACAAAGTATCTACTCATGGCGAGGAGCTGAGATAAAAAATCTTGAAAAATTCAAGGAAGATTTTCCCGAAACCAAAACTTTTTTCCTTGAACAAAATTATAGATCAACTCAAAATATACTTGATTTTGCGTATACTGTCATTAGTCAAAATAATACTCATCCTATTTTACAGCTCATAACCGACAATACCAAAGGCGAAAAAGTTGTTATAGAGCAACTAGATAATGAACAATATGAAGCATTATTTGTCGCAGATAAAATTCAAAAGATACAACAACAAGCCACATCTCCAAACGAAAAAAATGCAGTTCTTTACCGTACGAATGCTCAATCTCGCGTCATTGAAGAAGCATTTCTCCATATGGGCATTCCGTACATATTGATTGGCGGCACGCGTTTTTACGAGCGTAAAGAAATAAAAGATATACTTGCTTTGACACGACTCATCGCGCATCCAACTGAAGAGACAGCGCACAAGAGAATAGAAAAATTAGGAAAGCGCCGATATAAAATTGCATCTGAGGTAAGTATGACACTCCACAATAAAAAAAGTGAAATAGCAACTGTTGATCTTGTTGATACGATGATTAAAAAAACAAGATATTTAGAATTATTTAATACCACTGATCCTGATGACGCATCACGTCTTGAAAACATCAAAGAACTACGTTCTGTTGCGCTCAATTATCCCAATCTTCAAGAGTTTTTAGAGCAAGTGGCTTTAGTTGAATCAGAATATTTTGAGAATGAGAAGAAAAAAAAAGACCCCCATGCGGTCTCACTAATGACTCTCCATCAGGCAAAAGGATTAGAGTTTCACACGGTATGTATCGTTGGCGTTGAAGACGGAATTCTTCCCCACTCGCGAGCATTATATGACCAATTTGATATGGAAGAGGAACGAAGGCTTTTTTATGTTGGGATTACTCGCGCTGAGAAAAAACTGTACTTGACGCATGTCAAAAAACGTTTTATTTTTGGAAGACGGAATTATGCAACACCTTCACGCTTTCTACCCGCGGCCCATGATCTTATCACGAATGTTTTCTAAATCTTCCCCAAACTCTTCAAGGTATAAAGAACGAAGATCCTTTTCAAATTCGCGCGTAAAATGTTCTATAGCTTGAAACTCTTCTATATCCGTAGATAGATTGTCTTTGTTGTAAGTATTAATTTTGGGATACTTTGTTCTTTGAGGTCCTTTGCCAAAGGCAAATTCTATTATTTCTCTTGGACCGAGAAATACTTTTTCAACCTTTTCGTCCTTCTTTTCTATTGGTTGAACAACCAATTCTCTTGCCTTACCGCTTAAAACATCGTCTTCATTAGACTCCCAGTTTTCAAAAAAATTAAAATTCAGCTTAAATAGCTGGAAAAGAACTGCTTTATCTTGTTCGTCAACCGCTTCACTAATGCCATAACGCCATAGATAAAAATCTAAATCCCTATCTTGACGTTTGCTAAAAGCTTCTAATATTTTATCTATTCTTCCCAAATCAATATTGATCTTCTTTAAAAAATACGGCTGATTCATAGTTGTTCCTCCAATCTTTGGGTAAAACTTCTTTATAGGGAATCTTCCAGCAAATAAATCTTGACTTACTCTTGCGCCCATCGCCAACCTCCAAAGCTTAGTCATAGAACCCTTGGGCAATTCTATATTACCATGCGTATCCATTACTTTTGACAAAATCAATTGAAAAAGTTCATTTTTCTGTCCCGCATTTTCTTCAAGCGAAATTGAATCATTTGCTCCCCTTTCGTAATACTGCGACAAATAATCATATTTAATCGGGTGAATTCTCCGCAAACCAGCAGGGTCAAGATCTGCTCTTTCTATATACTGCTCCATACCTTGATTTAAATTGCCAGTGAAAATAAAGAAAAAGCCCTTTTTTACTGGAAACGGCTCAACGCCGTCTTCTTGAACCGCAATAATATCCCCCTCCCTTTTCTTCAGTAATTCATTCATCCGCCCCCATATAGAGTGAGGAATCATGTTATATTCATCTATAATCAACGGAATGCCATCGCGCATTGCTTTGTATACATAGCCAAAATCAAATACGGTTTCAGTTCCGGTTTTTTCTCTCTCTACCACATAGAGACTGATCACCTTGTGTTTTTTTTCTCTTTCCTCCGAAGAAAGATCGGGGTTTTTCTCGTCAAAATTTTTAATTTCTAAATCAATAATCTCTATTAACTTTGCAACCGACGGCATTTCTCCTTTGCACAAAGCCAAATGCCCTATCAATTCTGCTTTGCTTGTTTCTTTTGAAGCGCTAAAGACCAATGCGCTTTTACCAGTCAACTTTTTACTGATAAATTGAGCAAATTCTGTTTTGCCCGAACCCATATGCCCATGCAGAAATGGATATTTTCCTATACGAATCGCTTCAATTACTTCTTCCTCTATTGCTTTAATAGAAGATGTTTCAATAAAATTACCTTGTTGTAAATCGTATTTACATTCTTTCATCATTTTGAGATGCAAACCGAAATATGCTTCGGGGTTTGATTCAAGAAGTGTATCTCGCTCATTATCAAGAACATTTATATGATCCCGTACTTTATCAAGTATTATTGCATCAGCTCTCGTTGGTTTACCAAAACGTTCAGATTGATCTATTCTACTCAATAGTTCATTTTCACGGTCTATCATTCTGCTCCGTTCAATTTCTATTGCCCGATTATCTCTTAATGCATGCACCAGATTTTCCCATCGTAGACTAATTAATGCTCGTTCCGGCGAACCCTCTATGCCCAAAAGTTGATCCGCCTCGCTTTCTAATACATTTTTCTCTTGCTCTAATGCACTATCAACTATAGTAATATCAAACTCTGGAATACCCAGTGCTTTCAGTCTTTTTCTGTTTAATAAATCTTGTAGTTTTTTTTCTCCCTTTACGCCGACGACTTCTTCTGTATTAATTTTTGTGGCTCGCGATTTTATTTTGATTTTTTCCGCTTTGTCAACTTTTTCTTCAATTGTTTTCCATTGTTCTTCCGTTGATTGTTCCATAGATTTATTATACTCTCACGCCGCCTAAATAGCTTTTAAGTCGTTCAGTGATTGCAGGCAAAAGATTCTCTATCTTTTCGCCGACGATCTCTCCGAGCGGTTCCTCGCGGTTTTTGTTCCAGACTTCTTTGAATATTCTTTCTTCGTTCTTGCTTACCGCACCGATTTGAAATCCCCCGACAATCACATCGTTTGCAACCAGATTATCGACTGCTTCTCTTGCGAATTGAGAAGTAAAATTGCCTTTTTTATCCGTAGAACCACCGTCAGTAATCTCAAAAACAATCTCCATTATTTTTTCCTGCTTAATTTTTGCTTTATCTTCAGGCGTTAAGGATATAAAAATTTCCTCAAGCGCCCCTGCGTCGTAAGTATTACCGATTGTATCATGCAGTTTCTCAAAAATTTTGATTATTTCCACTTGTTCATGATCCATATCGGATTCGCTCCGCAGACTTTTCACTTTCTCCGCGTCAGTGCCAAATATCCACGCTTCGGTGTCTACTCCCAATTTTGATTTAGTTTGCGAACGGGTTAAATTCAAATATATATTAAACTCGCGCAAAGACGATAAAAGCAAAACAAAAGTTTGTTGCAACACGTGTTTTTTTTCCTCGTTCATTGATCCAGACATATCGCCAACCAAACGCAGTCTGATCAACTCCGGCTTTCTGATTAAAACTTCCTTTTGCATCATTTTTTTCATTACTTGCGCTTCTCCCAATTGACCTTTTTCAATCTTTGGCCATTCTTCTATCGTTTTGAGCACATCAAGTTCTATGCCTGTGGTAAAATATCCTTCCATTCCTCTCTCTATTTTGAGCGTTGATCCGAAAATGATTCTCTGCCAGAATTTTGACAAATCTTCAAGGTATGGCGCGACTTCATCTTCCATTTTTTTATACTGCTGGAATATTTCCCATGGTATTCCGAGTTCACGCATTTTTTCTCTGTCCATTTCATCTTGCGATTCTCCTTCCCTCTGCTTCGCTGATTTTGATTCTTCTTCTTTTTCTTTTGCTTTTTGTTCTTCTTCTTTCTTTTTATCTTCTGTATGTTCGTCCATCCAATCTCGCATATCTTGACTATCTATTTGATCCGGATTATTTTGCTGGTATTCCTGATAATCTTGGTCAAAAGGATTTCCTTCACCTTCTTTTGGCTCACCCTCACCACCTTTTTGTTTTTCCGTCTTTTGCGGGTCCCATTCTGCTAAATCTCTCATCAACAATTCCTCAAATAGAGGTTCTACTGTGTTTTGCAAAACAAAATATCTTTGCCCTGCTTTGGTATCGCGATCTCCTTTTGGTTTTATACAATGATCCACTATTTCTTTTGGGGTATATTCTTTTCCCAGAAATGGTATCTTCTGCTCCATAATTTTACTTACTTCGCCGCTGACAATAACTTCTTCATCTTTAACCATATCTTCTCGGAGCAATGTATAGAGCAATTGCAGATGACGCGGAGAACTTGAATAATCGCTTTTGACGAAAAGTTTTTCCCGATACAATCTTTTTACTTCCTCATCACCAGTTTCACCATCTTCAAACAGAGGCACTTTTCTTGGAATGAGATTATTCACATAAATATCGTCAAAAATGTTATAGAAGGTATGATGGACTTGGTAAGCCGCTTGTTCAACCGCGTTCATGGTGATTGAAGGATCTTTTTTGCTTATTGGTCTTTGTTTTTTAAGGCGTTCTATGAACTCTGGATCGGTCGCACTGTATTTTTCTTCCCATTTTTTAAGCATGACAACGCCTGTTTTTTTTGCCTTTTGCCGGATGTAATCAAAATTGCGCATCATGCCTTCCGGATCGTCTGCCAAATCGCGAAAGTGAACAAGTTCATGAAGATTCGCCCACAGAATCATCATTTTGGAAAATTCTTTGTCGGCAAACCATTTGGTATCAAGATTGACCTCGCCTTTTTTAAAATCAATATAAAAAGCATTGGACATCTTAAAAGACAATGAGATGTCGTGAGCAAAAGTAGTGAAGAATAACCGATGACCGTCAATCATACGCTGACCTTCTTCTTTATATTTTATAAGGCCTTCAAATAGCGGTTGTTTTTTCTGTAGCTCTTCCTCAAATGGTTTTTCCTTGGTATTTTCTATGTTCATAATTCACTTTTTAATTTTTCTAACAATGTCCAATTAAATTCCCTTATCCTTTTTACACTGCTATGCTTTCTCACAAACCCGCTGTAACTTGCATTATTGTGCAAGTTTAATTTTGATCTCGCCCTCTGCCAATTTCTTTTATTGAGTCTTCTTCCTTGAGGAAAAATGACAACGCCCAAAAAACGCAATCCATCTTTCTCTTGCATAATTATATCATTTTTAGGATGAAGATAAAGATGTAATTTTTCTTTGATAAAATGAATAATTCTTTCTCTCATGCGATTTAACTTCTGACGGTTTTTTTCAACCACGATAAAGTCATCACCGTATCGTAGATATGCTTGTGGTTTGATCGTATGTTTGACGAATCGATCAAGCTCATTAAGATAAATGTTTGCAAAGATTTGACTGGTGAGATTGCCGATCGGTATGCCTATTTTTGACGCGGAGGCTACTCTCTCTCTCTCTCTCTCATTAAAGAAATAGAGTAACTTTTTATCACTTTTCCCAAAAGTCGCAAGGCTTTGCCATCGGAGATTTTTAAGCTGAGAATGTGTTTAAGAACGATATGATCAACATGATCAAAAAACTTTGCAATATCCGCTTTCCAAACAAAACTTTTTGCGTATCTGCGCAAAAAACCTTTTATCCGCTCAATTGCTCCAATAAGTCCCTTATTTTCTCGGCACGACCACGCATCAAAGATAAATGTTTTGTCGTAAATTGGCACGAGGAATTCATACAAAAGACGGTGAACCACTCTGTCTCTTATGCTTGCGACAGAGATGAGTCGTCGTTTATTATCGTTGACAAGAAAATGGTGGTAACCACCATGTCTATAGTTGCCACTGACAAGTTCACCATATAATGCAGAGAGATTTCTTTCTAAGAAATACGTAAAATGTTCCAATTCTCGCGAAGTTTTTTTGCCACAACGAAATTGAAACCAGCACCGCCATATATTTGCTAAACTGAAATCAATGGATACGCTTCCCATAATCAATAGAACGTATGAATTGTATAAAGCAATTGTTGATATAAACAATCATCTTGAGAAACGATATCGGTATTCACTTGGTCAAAGTTTGGAAACGACTGTTTTAGATTTACTACAACAGCTCATTATGGCAAAAAACGCTCCTAAACCTTTGAAAAGTCCCTATCTTATTAAAGCGAGCAGTTTTGTTGAAATCGCAACATTGAAACTCCGTCTCTTTCTAGAGCTTAAAATCGCCAACGAAACTAAAATCTTCCAAGCCCAAAGCAAACTCGCCGAGATCGGTAGGATGCTCGGCGGTTGGCTCAAATCTCTCAATACCACATAATCTTTCACCGTGGGCCGCACACCGCAGTGGTCATCGCGATTGTCAGGATCGTTCCTGTTCACGTTCATCTGCAGATTGTCCCGATTCCAGTTGCAGTTCGGCACGTTGCCGGAAGCTTACATGACGTTGTCTGTATTAAATCAAAAGTGTGGTCGCGACCTCACCTTGATGCTTTTCAATAAAGCCTTTCACCCCGATCATATCAGGGAAGATAACGCTCATCCGTGAGGGTTTATGTGTTTCTTTTTCTTAAATTGTTTACTCAAACAGTGTTTTACCTAGTTTCAAACGCCGGTAAAACCATAACTGTTTTTCTTTTGCAAAACAATCTTCGGTAGCCCCGACGCAACGTCGGGGTCTCTATTCACCGCTTCTCTATTATCTTATCATAAAAATGAAAAAAGAATAAAGATAAAGAACAAAGAAAATTCAAAGATCAAATATCAAACATGCTTATCATGAGGAAGCTTGAGCCTCACCGCGGGCCGCACACCGCAGTGGCCATCGCGAACGCCAGGATCGTCCCCGCGCACGTCCACCTGCAGACCGCCCCGAAACCAGCTGCAGACCGGCACGTTGCCGGAAAGAAAGGAATCAAGATAATAGGAGATTGAACCTTGTCCTTGAAAATCATCAATCACTTGCTTGTTTTGCGCAAGATACAGTATGGCATAGGTTATATTTTCTTCAGGAGTCATCCCATGCTCTCCCTTATAGAT
>DATDVH010000040.1:0-20717 GCA_035290045.1 Patescibacteria group bacterium
ACCCTAACGATTGATGAAATCTACGTTGATTATATTTAGTGTTAAACTCCATACATTTATCTCGTATCATAGTAAGCTCGTCAAGTAAATCATACCCCGCCAAAGGCGGGGTTAAAATACTCATACTCAACGGTCTGATGAAACCGTTCCACTCTCCCATTTTGTTGAGGACAGTGAGGATCAGTAAAGTAATGAGGGATATCCCAACTTTCAAGTTCAGCATGAAAGTCTTTGAGGTATTCACTTCCGTTATCAGTATTAACAGCGGTAATGGAAAAAGGGAAGTAGTCTCGTACTTTTCGTATAAAGTCTGTAGCTGATGTTGATGTAATCGTTGAGTAACAATAGGTAAATCCATATCGTGATTTGCAATCAACTGCTGAAAAAAGGTAGTACTTTTTGCCTAACACATAAAAGTACTTGGTATCTACTTGTACGAGTGAGCCTACATGTTTCTCCCGTAGTTCACGTGTTGCTTTGAGACGGGCAATAGTTCTTTACTTGTGTTTTCTTACCTTCTTTCGGTGCTGTATATTTTTAAGTTCGCTATGACGATTGATAACTTTCCTGCCTGTCGGCAGACAGGTAAAGGAGATATTCTTGCCATGATCATAATACCAATCTATCCACCACAACCTCCTTTCTGCCTCTTTGCTTAATGAGTAACTTCTCAACACAGGACATGGAATTAATTTGTATGCCTGCCTGACGGCAGACAGGCTCGCATAGACGAGCCATTATATGATCCTTTCATACAGTTTTGTAATCATCGCAGAGCGAGATCCCGCAAGCGGGACTGTATCGGATCTATCGGGTCCTAGACAGCGATTGTTATGGGTTTTTTGCACCTATATGATAATGTCATAGTTAGCCAGACGAAAATGGTATACCCCAACTAAAAGTAAAAAATACTATTAAAATTGAGCTTTAATTATTCAAGTAAGAGTTTGTACTAAATCCAAATATCATTCCTGCCAATAGCCAATTTTGCTGAAGCGTGAGCCAATAATGATCAAACATGCCCGTGATGAAAACTGCTACTATGCAGAATAAAAATGCGGGTTTTTTCCAGTACTGTATACTTTTTTTAAATAAAGGAATTGTTAGTATTAAGCCGACAATTATTCCGGTTTGAGCAAAAAACAAAATAATAATATTGTGTACTGGTTGAAGAAAAAAGTAACGGTATGACGAGTTAAATTGTACCTGTGAAATAAGGTAATGCCCAAGACCGACTCCCCACAAAAAATGGTTTTTGATGAGCGTAACACCGTTGACAAAAAGTATGGCGCGCTTTTCTAATGAGAGTGGATCAGATTGGGAAGATAGGAAAATGAATGACAGTATAATAAGTGTGATTGTTCGTGCAATCGCACATAAGACACACTGTATTTTCATATAACGGACTGCGTAAAAAAAGGTGATGACCATATACGTAAGAATGGAAATTTTTGAAAACGAAATAAAAATAAGTGCGGTAAAAATAAAAGAGGAGACTGTATAGAGTCTGAATGATTGACGAAAAGGTATATGGGTGAGTATATATGTATAGACAAGCAGATAAAATCCTCCCAAGCTATTCGGATGTGAAAATGTGCCGTACGGACGTAGAAATGTTTTCCCCAAAAGCGATGCAGTGGCAATACCCGGATGAGATAGACTGATATATCGCTCTCCTAATAGGTAAAAAAAACCTTGCAGCGATGCGTGGGTAGAAAGCTGTATGATGGCAAGTGAGAGTTCAGTAATCCCTCCAAGAAAAAAAGCAGAGAGTATGAGCTTTGGATGAGATATGTGTTGTGCGACAAAAAAAATAAAAACAAGCTCAATGATTTTGAAGACACCATACAGTGAAAGTAAAGGAAATGGAGAAAAGAGCGCGTGAAGAATGAGAATAAGGAGTATGCCTATAAAGGTAAAATGAAGGTTTTTTATTTTTTGGATGAGTTCTTTTCTGTATAAGAAGATAAGTATACCTGCAAATATATCGGTGGTGTAGAGAGTTGGTGATAAATAATCAATTTTCACACCGTTTATGTATGAAAACGCAGGAAAAAAATGTTTGCCAAATTGAGTAGGAAGAAAAAGAATAAAAAGAAAGAAAATAAGTTGTTTAAAAAAGCGATTGCTGGGTAGTCTCATGTGATGATGTATGGGGTTTGGGTCTAATATGTATAGTGCCAAATACTCCGTCATATCCAGGATCAACGACTGCTTTTCGTTCCCTCACAACCTGAATAGCAGACGCAAGTTTTTTCCCGGCATTTTTCTCTATATCTTCGTAGGATTTTTTAAGAAGAATATCAAATTCTGTCCCGAATATAGGTACAATTCGTTCATATTCTGAAGAGGCTTTCGTGGGTGAGTGATCATGTATCTCAGAAAGTATTTCAAGAAGAGGGATGAGTGAGACAAAAGGACGGCGTTTTTTTTCCTTATCATACACAAACGTCAGTTTGTTTTTATTTTGTATCATTAAAAGATCAGCGGGTGTGAGTGTTTTATATGCAAGATCATTGACTCTATTTTCAACACCGATAGTCAAGAGTCTTTTACATATGGGGCAGAGAGTACCGTATTTTTTGACTTCCTGAGGATTATATCTGATGTTGCATACGCGATGACCACTCCAGTGATATTTTCCTTCTTCTGGAAAAAATTCAATGGTATAGCCGATTTTCAACTTTCCTGATGGATCTTGTTTGATCGCTTTACTGATGTCCTCGTAATCAAAATTGAGACTGTGGGATTTAGACTTTGGACTTTGAATGAAGACAGTGGCTTCTCGTCCCAGTTTGGGTCCTGAGTGTGCGTCGGAGAATGAAAGGATTGAACGAGTTTCAAGCTCCTTAATCTGCCAATTCATGAGAGGATCTGACGAAAGACCTGTTTCAATGGCATAAATATATTTTTCCAAAGTGCCAAAACATTCGGCGATTGAATCAAATCCAGATTTTGAACCATAGAGGGCAAACCATGGTGTCCATGCGTGAGCGGGGATAAATAATATCTGTGAATCAATGGTCAGACATAATTCAAGCAAATCTTTTGACGATATTCCAACAATTGGTCTGCCATCGGATGCAAGGTTGGCGCCACGCTTCAGCAATTCTTTGATGATTTTCTCACACGTTTCCAAAGAAGGTGAAAAAATGAGGTTGTGCACTCGTCGTCCTTTTCCTCCTTGACTGTAGATGCTTGAAATTTCTGTTGAAAGCAGAAATGAAACGGGTCGCATATCTGCCACAGGTTTTTTCTTTAAGGAAAAAATACCAGAGGAAGTCTCTGTGAGATAGGTTTTTATCTCACGAAACCAGATTGGATGAGTCCAATCACCAGTTGCCACAAGATCAATACCTTTTTTCGCAGACCAGCGTGCGATCTCAAAAAGATCCATCTTCGGTGATACTGCGCGGGAGAATTTGGAATGCAATTGTAAATCAGCGATCAAAGAAAACATTTTTTTATTATATACCGCTTTCAGATGAAATTGCAACAATTTGTTTCATCTGTAAGCGGCATAACCATTCGTACGCTGAAATTGCTTTGCAATTTCAACTACGATGGGTATACATAATTTTTGCTACAATTGACGCATAGCATCATGAAAATCATCAACAAATACCTTAATCGTGAGTATAAAATGATTGAAAAATATGAGGTAGGCATTGTTTTAATTGGCGCTGAAGTCAAATCAATACGAAAGGGGAACATACAATTCAAAGATGCGTATGTGAGACTTATGGATCATGGAGCAGTCCTTCTCAATGCTGAGATTCCACGGTATTTTTTTGCACAGGATAAAAACTACGATCCACGACGTACGAGACAATTATTACTTCATCAGTCGGAACTTATTCGTCTGAAGACAAAAATGGCTCAAGGCGGTACATTGACTATTGTGCCTGTCTCATGTTATAATAAGGGGCATTTAATAAAGATTGAGATCAGTCTTGTAAAAGGCAGAAAAACTTGGGAACGAAAAAAAGTTGAAAAAGATCGTGATATAAAAAGACAAACAGAAAAAGAGATGAAGGAATATATAAAAAAATAATTTTTAATTTTTCATTTTTAACTTTTAATTTTTCTTGGGGATGCAGGGTATCGACGCAGAGATCATGCACTTTGAAAAATCGTCAGGCCGGAGGTATCCGTCAAATACCATGAATACACGCAGATGCTGAACAAGCAGAAGCAAATTATGCGATGAGACAGGGAGCTTATGCAAATAGGTTTCTTTTCCTTAATGCATAATTTTTCTTGATTTAATCAAGACGTCTCTTATGGTTTTCCCTCATGTTCAACCATAGGTAGGCGGTAACCAATGTGAGGTGCGGATATATGAAGTTTTTAAGCTGATTTCTTCATATATTTAAAGTTCGTTGAAAGACGAATAAAATCATTGCCACAGTATGAAGTTTGTTAATTGGATCATACTGTGCCATAACAATTAACTATGCCTGACTATATGGTTTTTTACTAATGCCTTTGCGGACGCCGGTTCAACTCCGGCCATCTCCACAAGGTTTTTTATCTGATTTTTCCTATCCTTAATTGTTTCCTCAAAAATAGGTATGTTTGGTTAGCGACGATCATATATAAAAAGGGGAGTATGATGAGAAAATATCTCGGGAAAGGAGCCTGCACTCCCAAATAAAGCAAGTAGGCAAATGGCATTATTGCTATCAAAAATTCCTCATTTATTCTTCTTAAAAGAAAATTTCTAATACAGACATATAAGGATATTATCAAGCTTAAAGGCCACAGTATATTCCACATGTCTATGCGGATGAAATTTTTACTCCCCCACCACGTTTGTAAGTAACCTGTCACAAAAAGAATAATTGAGGCTCCAAAAAAGGTGCTCACATTGTGTTGCAAACGATACTTAAAAATTCTAAGGATATGCCAAATGAGATTAAAACGCCCATTGGTTAAAATAAAACTTTGCGTATATGACAATGCAAAAACCAAAAAAGAAATAACCAGATGAGTAAAAAATTTCTTTGCATCCAATTCTTTTTTGTACATCTTATACAAAAATATTAAGGTTACGAAAAAGATTGGGGTAATCCAAAATTTTGCCGCGGCAAAAAGACCAAGCGCAATCCCTTGAAAAACAAAATTATCCTTAAAATAGAAAATCGATATGAGGTATAGAAGCAGACTTGTTGTTTGGCCAAGATCAAAAAGAGTCTGAGATGAGGCGTCGATAAACAAAGGCTCTGTGATGAAAAGAAGACAGGCGAGCAAGGGAACATAAGAATTGTGGTAACATCTTTTCACAAAATAAAAATAAAGTACCAAAAATAGTATCCCTAATATCATTGTTACAGGATAGGGATTATTAAAAACAAGAACAGAAAAACCATACAGATATTTTATGAGAGGCATGTGTTCAAAATTATAAAGTGCGGGGTCTTTTCCGGTTACATATAAATAACCTGTTGCCAAATCTACCTCTGCATCGGATAAAAATAATCTTTTCCCTGAAACTTCATGGGGTATATCTTGGGACAAGAAGTATCGATCAATAAGAGTGTTATCAAACTTATAACTAAAAATCTGTGGCTTAAGTAAGAAAAGATAGGTGATATAAAAACTAACAATAAGAAGAACGAATAGATAATCCTTAAGCTTCATTTTTTTATTATAGTCCAAATACTTCCCTTTGTTGGAGTGAGGAAAAAACAGCTTCAAAATAAGAATTTTTCTATAATAGTTTTAAACAATGGTGTTTTTATTTGTTTTATTGCCTTGTCGTATGAAAACCAGTCGGCATCGTGGAATTCTTCTTTATCTATTTTGAATTGTTTTTTTCCTGTTTCCACCGTATACCACAGATCGTAGTGTGTCCTACAGAGACCATTTGAGTTATCAATATCCTTGATTGAAAGATCAAAAAGCATAATTGGTTCACGAGTTATCTTATAATCCAATTCTTCAGCGAATTCTCGCCTTACTGTTTGAATAGGTATTTCTCCTGCGTCAATATGCCCACCAGGAGGGACCCAATCACGAGCTTTGATATGATGGACTAAAAAAATAGATTGGGTAGAACGATCAATAGGAAGAGTAAAACAACAAAAATGGTTTACAGAGTTTTGTTCATGAGTGAGAGGAGTATGATCGTTGAGACGTGCAATAAATCGTTGATAGATCAATTCATCAATACGCACTTTTTTATATAGTTTTTGTACCTCATTTTGTATAGTTATTCTCATAGAGGGTCAATATAGCAAATATGTAATAAAAGGGCATTTTAATCCATGTCATACGTTTGAGGATGTTTTCGTGGTATATGTTACAAACATGGTTAATCCTATCATCGCAAACACCTCAAAAAATGGAATAGAATGTGTAAATACAGCGAGTATGGTACTGATCACTATAAAATGTAATCCAATCTGGTAGGATTTTTTATAGGTGAGAGTACATGAGAATATACGAAATACTCCTTTCATAATAAAAGCATATATAAAAAGTATGGAAAGTTTGCTCAGAGGAAAAAAAATGAGCAACAATAATACTGTTACTCCTATCAAAATCGGAAGTGCATTATTTGTATACGGTTTTATTTGATCAAGTACTGTTAAGATTTTTTTTTGGTTTACGACGAGATTTTTAATATTGTTAAGGGGAATTGTTTGAAATGTACCGTTATCTTTCATGATAGTCAGAGATGTTTTTGTGAGAAGTATAAAGGTATTATAGTTTTGAAAGTCATCAAGAGATCCATACGTATCAATGACTAATATATTGTCTTTCTTTTTTGTGTACGCTCCTAATACGTTTTGTTGCCATTGTTCAAAAATACGTTCCACTTTCACCAGAGGGATATAATAAGGTTCGTATACATTAGTTGATGCTTGCCCATTCTGAATAGTGATCTCAAGCTCAGGCGGATAGAGTGTTTGTACTAATTCTGGAAGACGTATGATGAGTTTATTCATAGGAATAATGAAACGGACAGTGACAAAAGCCGTAGTAACGATCGTATAAAGGAAAAAAAATAAAAAGAAGAATTTGAGACTGAATTGTATCGGGCTATTGAGAATATCTTTATAATAAGAAGGAGACGTGAATGTTTTCCTCAATACATAAAAAAAAACTTTCATTTTTTTCATCATCTTTACTATAGAATATATTTGATTAAAAATCAATTCTTAGGGCTCGTCCCTAAATAACTTCCTTTGTATTTAGGGATACGAGCCTTTGTGCCGCATCTTCAATAGAAATAGTTGTTAATTTATGAACGGATGCGGCCTTATTTGACAGGATCATATTCGCCTTTTGAAAAGGGGTGACAGTGGATAATACGTTTCAATCCAAATCTTAATCCTTTACACACTCCATATTTTTCAATCGCTTCGTAGGTATAGTGTGAACAGGTGGGGGTAAAACGACATAAAAAATAAGCATGAAAAAACGCGCTTTTTTGATAGAAACGAATGAGTGAAAGGAGTATTTTTTTCATGGTCATAGTGTAAAATACTTCTATGAAAATATCTATTATCACTCTTTTTCCTGCCATGTTATCCGGCTTTTTTAATGAAAGTATTGTACAACGCGCACAGGAAAAGAAATGCGTAGACATTGAATTAGTTAATCTTCGTGAGTATGCTGTTGATACATATGGCTCAGTTGACGATCGTCCGTATGGAGGAGGAGTGGGGATGGTTCTGCGAGTGGAACCGATATACGATGCGCTAAAAAAATTAAAAATTAAAAATAAAAAAGAAAAAATAATCATTACAACGCCAAAAGGAAAAATATACAATCAAAAAAAAGCATATGAATACGCTCACCTTGATAATCTAATTATTATTGCCGGGCATTATGAGGGCATAGACGAACGAGTACTTTACTATGTAGATGAAGAGATCTCTATGGGAAACTTTATTTTAACCGGTGGAGAGATTGTCGCAGGAGCAATCACTGATTCAGTCGTGCGTTTGCTCCCAGGAGTATTAAAGAAAGAAAATGCCACGTATTATGAAAGTTTTCGTGAAGTGGCGATTGATGACGTGGTTGAAGCAGTAGGCGATGATCCTTTGTTAATTGCATTACAGAAAAAAGGAAGAATGACAATCCGATTATTAGAATCTGCTCATTACACTCGCCCTGAATTATTCCAAACAGCGAAGGTTCCTGATATTCTTCTTTCAGGCAATCATAAAGCAATTCATCTTTGGCAATTGAAAATGGCATATAAGGAAACAGTACAAAAAAGAAAAGATCTGCTTGAGTAAAAAAGATTTGTAGTGTATAGTATCTCGTATGATTCGTGTAAAAGGGGTGAGTAAAGTTTTTGGTGATAAAACAGCATTGAAAAATATCTCGTTTGAAGTGAAAGATCGTGAGATCATAGGTCTTCTTGGTCCAAACGGTGCAGGAAAAACCACGACAATGAGACTTATTGTGGGATATGTACGACCGACCACTGGAATAATTGCTGTAAATGGAAAAATTCCAATAGATGACCGAATAGATGTAGTGCGGACAACCGGGTACTTACCTGAAAATAATCCTCTCTATCAAGAGATGAAAACTGAAGAATATCTGAAGTTTATTGCCGAAATGAAAGGGAGTACATTTGAAAAAAATGATTCAGTATGTACGCATACTGGTATTGAAGATGTATTGTCTTCCCGCATTGATATACTCTCGCGAGGTTATAAGCAACGTGTTGGCCTTACTGCGGCGCTTCTTGGCAATCCTTCCTTACTTATATTAGATGAGCCTACTTCTGGACTTGATCCTATAGAACAAGATAAGATAAGAAAACTGATCAAAGATTTAGGAAAGAAAAAAACAATTATTCTTTCCACACATATTCTCTCTGAGGTTGAAGATGTTGCCACACGACTGATTATTATCAATAAAGGGAGTATTGTATATGACGGTGAAAAACCAAAAAGAAAAGGATCAGTTGAAACGTTATTTAAAAAATTAACCGCATAACACATATAGTATGTTTACTCTTTTTAAGAAAGAAGTGCTTTTTTATTTGAATAATCCAATCGGATATATAGTGAGTATTCTATTTGCTTTGTTCGCGAATTTTTTATTCATAAAAGATCTTTTTTTGCGTGGCGATTCTTCAATGCGAAATTTTTTTGATATGCTTCCGTGGTTGTTAATCATTTTTATTCCAGCTATTTCAATGCGTGTATTTGCTGAGGAAAAACGTACGAATACTCTTGAATTATTACTCAGTCTCCCCATCAGTGAACTTTCTTTAGTCACAGCAAAATTTTTTGGATTAGTGTTTTTTGGATCACTATCACTGGCGCTTACTTTTTCTTTGCCTGTTTTACTTTCAATGATTGGTAAGCCGGCACTGTCTGAAATACTTGTTTCATACAGCGGTTCGGTTTTATTACTTGCGACTTTTTCATCGTTGTCACTATTTTTTTCATCGGTTACGAAAAATCAGATTATTGCGTTTTTATTTTCAACAATAACTCTTTTTTTCCTTATTCTTTTAGGGACCGATTTTTTTGTAACCGTCATTCCTCATTTTATGAGTGAGTATATATCAGGACTTTCTCCTCTCAACCATTATGACAGTTTTTTAAAAGGATTAGTTGATATCCGATCAGTTTTTTATTTTATTTCTTTTATCATTTTATTTATTTTTATGACGGTTATTAGTGTAGAAAAACGCGATTAGCATCAATACTATTTATGAAGTGGTCACGTATCAACATACTCAAAACATTTCAATTAGAAAGCGTGCAAAAAACTACTATTTTTTTGGCCGCGTGTTCGATTTTTATCATTGCAAATCTTCTGATTGGATATGTTATACCTATTCGGTTCGATTTCTCCGCGGGGAAGTCTCATACGCTTTCACCATCAACAGTAAAAATCATCCACACTCTTGATGATGTTGTGACTATTCAGTTTTTTATCTCATCAGATATTCCTACACGGCTTGCTTCTTTGAAAAATGATACGATTGATTTAGTCAATGAGTATAAGAAACAAGGCAGGGGAAAAATAATAGTAAAAATTCGTGATCCAAAAAAAGATACGAATGCTCGTGATGATGCACAAAAAGTCGGCGTACCCGAATTGCAGTTTTCTCAAGTTGAAAAAAATACCTATGCAGTCTCAAGTACATACTTTGGTATAGCTCTTCAGTATGGGATAAAACAAGATAGTATTCCACAGGCGACTAATATATCCAGTTTAGAATATGATATTACCTCGTCAATTTTTAAGTTGGCAAGTAAAGAACCGATAAAAATAGGTATTATAGGCATACCAGAATTTGCTTCTCCTCAACAAGATTCATTTTTGACGATAAAGAAAATCTTAAACCAACAATTTGAGCTTGATTTTATGAACGCGTCTGATTCAGCAAAAACCGGAGAGATAGATGAATCAGTCAAAGCTATTGTTATTTTTGACGATGGAAATACTTCGTATGATAAGGCTACTTCTGATATGTTCACAACCTATATCAAAAACAGTGGGAAAATTATTGCATTTGTTGATGGCATATCTGTTTCTGAAGAACAATTTATTCCTCGCCCTGCCACTCACAATTTATTTTCTCTTTTTGAGGAATGGGGAATCAAGCTGAATAAAAACTTTGTTTTATCAGAGTCTTCGGAGATGGCAAGCTTTTCCAATGGTTCAAATATATTTGTGACACCATACCCTTTTTGGGTCAAAACAAGTCAGTTAGATAAAAAATCTCAAGAATTTGCGCATATGACTGCATTACTCTTTCCCTGGACAGCATCTCTTGATGTGTTAAAAAAATCTGGGATAGAGACGCGCTCATTCGTTCAGTCTGAGGCACATTCATGGAGTCAAACAGAAGAGGGCGGAATTGCTCCACAAACCATAAAACCACCAGAAAAAAACGCTTTTGCTTCATTCAATTTGATTGTTGAAGCACGGGAAAAAAAAGGGGGTACGCTTCTTCTGATTCCTTCATCGCATTTTTTGGATGAACGGTATATTGAGCGAAGTCCAGATAATGTGGGAGTATTTCTTAATTTTATCAATAATTATGCGTCAGATGGCGCTCTATCAGGTATTCGTGCACGTGCCCTTTCAAATGCTCCTCTTTCTGATGTATCAGATCAGAATAAAGATACAGTAAAATATCTGACGATTTTTCTGCTTCCTGTATTGTTTGGGTTGATCGGCGCATGGCGATTGATGAAAAGATAATCATGACTCCTTTTTTTTCATTTATTACAGATATTCTTTTTCCGAGATATTGTTTTGGATGCGGGTACTGGGGAACATATGTATGCGGATCGTGTAAAAAGCAACTGCAAACAATGCGCTTTGATATATGTCCTTATTGTAGAAAAAAAAGTTATTTTGGTTTAACTCATCCTGTTTGTAAAAAAGAATATGGTATTGATGGATTAAAAAGTATCTATCGGTATAATGACGTGGTCAAAAAAATTATTATGCAGATCAAGTATCGGTTAATCACTGATGCCTTGTCTGAATTTTTTTTGACTATTCCGCGCAATAAAATGGAGGAATTATTGTTTTATAGAGAGTTGTCTTTAGATTTTTTAATTGTTCCTGTGCCACTGCACACAGTCCGTATGAAGCATCGAGGTTTTAATCAAGCGAATGAAATGGCGCGTTTTTTCGCTCAAGTACTGAGATTTTCTTTAGACAATAACAGTGTTATACGAAAAAAAAATACCAAGCCGCAAGTTGCTTTTAAAAAACCAATAGATAGGTATCGCAATATTGTCGGTGCATTTGATCTAGCAGATCAGGTTAAGCGCGTAGATATTCATAACAAACAGTTCATTATTTTTGATGACGTGTGGACCACGGGATGGACAATGAAGGAGGTTGCGAAAGTCCTAAAAAAAAACGGCGCAGAAAAAGTATTTGCGCTAACTCTGGCACGGTGAAGAACAGTGGTATTAGTGATATATGTACAATTAAGACACGTATAGCTACATTACGATATGCTATACTTTATTTAGTATGGCAGAAAAAACTGCAGAATTAAAATCCTACTCAGAAACGATAGGTAAACCCCTTATATCTTATATGATCTCTGATCCTAATGGTAAATCAGTACAGGTAATGCCTAAAAATCCATCCAAACACAAAAGCGGTAGCACTCTAGAAGCTCATCCCACATATTTTTATAACGTAGGAACTATAGTTCAAAACCCAGATAGCGTAGTGGCGTCTTCCTCCAAAAATCCGAGGGCTTTAGAAAATGCTAAACAGGGAAAAACTTATATTTATAGAAAAGAAGGTTTCGTTAAAAGTCTAAAACTTCCTTGGATCGATGAAATGAAGAACGAACAAACTTTAGTTATTGTTTTTTATGGAGATGATGGAGTTAATTTTACAAGATCGTACCGATCTGAAATAAAAACATCATGAAGAATTTAAAAAATATCATGAAAAACTGGATTATATCTTATGATCCTTTTACTGATCGCTTTCAAATACATGACGAAAGTGTTTACAAATTTGAAAGAAATAATTTCTTGATAAGAAAAGATAAAGATATTACTGTATATTTAAACAAGAAATCTTCTTTACCAGTTTTGTTTGAAATAAAGAACGTGTATGATAAATTTGGTGTTGATTTTGACAATATGGTAAAATTAGATATTATTAAATTGATAGAGCCTATTTTATCTAAATATGTCTAATGGAAAACCAGTTCAAAAAACGCTAAACCTCGTATCTAAGCCATTTGGTTTGGCTATGGATGGACATGCAATTACTATACGAGATGATAACACGAGTGAAATTGTTTTTTTTCAAATAGTAGATCAGGTTGGAAACGAGATTAACGCAGGTGGATTAGCCACAATAAGAATGACTGTTGAGCAATTAAAAACTCTGAGTAACTCTATAAATACTACTATAAAACAACATGAAGAAAAAAAACGTGGAAAAAAGAAAAAAAACGGGTATTAATCCAATTTCTCAATCTACTTTTTTACTCTTTTAATGAGTATTTATCTCATGAAAAAACTGCTGATTATTTCTGGTCAGACTGCGACTGGGAAAACTGCGCTTGGGATTCAATTAGCGCAAAAACTCAATGGTGAGATTGTGTCGTTTGATTCACGACAAGCATATAGATATCTTGATGTGATTACAGGGAAAGAGGTAGATAAATTAAAAATTAAAAATGAAAAGTTAAAAGTTGCTCAGAAAAATATCAAGTTTACAACCTATTTGAAAGACGATATTCCGATTTGGCTTTATGATATGATTGATCCGCAGGAATACTTGAACGCGTATGAATTTTGTCAGATTGCAGAAGAAGTGATTGACGATATTATACATCGTGGGAAGTTACCGATCATCGTGGGCGGGTCGGTTTTTTATATTAAGGTGTTGCTTGAAGGATTGGGTTCATACGGTGTTGCTCCCGACTGGAAACGACGAAAAGATTTAGAAAAGAAGACCATTGAAGAGTTGCAAAAACAATTACTCCTCGTCAATAAAAAAAGGCTCTTGGGTATGAATCATTCAGACCGCAATAACAAAAGACGGCTTATTCGTGCGATTGAGATTGGTGCATCAATCCACCGCCAGCATTCAAAAAAAAGGAATAGATACACAGTCATACTGTGTGCGTTATCTTTAGATAAGAGTACATTAAAGGAGGTGATTCAAAAAAGAGTTTTAATGCGATTATCACAGGGAGCTCTTGAAGAAATTCAAAATCTTTTGAAAAAAAATTATTCCTTTGACAATCCGGGATTTCAAACAATAGGATATAAACAATTGAGGGGTTATTTTAATGGACAAGAATCTCTTAAAGAAGCAATCTTTCAGTGGGTTTCTGCAGAAGTACAGTATGCCAAACGTCAGATGGTTTTCTTGAAAAAAATGGAAAATGTTTTTTTTATGCCTGCTGATGATAAACTACTCGTTGAAAAAATACACGAATTAGTTTACAGTAGTTATAATCAAAAGCATGACACAGAAAATTGAAATTTCCTTAAAAACAATTCTTTTTACGATTGGTATATTATTACTTTTTCGTATAGCATGGCAGATTCGTGATTTGTTCTACGCGCTGTTTCTTGCCTTTATATTTATGAGTACTTTCAAGCCAATTGTCCGCTATTTTGCACTGAGGAAAGTTCCACGATTCATAACAATTATTGGATTATTTGTGGTTATTATTTCACTTTTGAGCGTACTTGTTACTTTTGTAATACCCCCACTTCTTACGGAGAGTTTTTTATTTTTGAGAAATGCACCGGTGTTAATGGTAAGAACGTTTCCTGCGTTGGCAAACTTTATTAATATAGAATCAATTTCAACTCTACTTCCTGATTTGACGAGTAATTTTGTAAACATTGTATCTGGATTATTATCTAATTTTATTTTTGTCATTTCAACAATTGTATTTACCTTTTATTTTCTCTCAGAGGAATTCTTTTTAAAAAAACTATTAAATACGTTTTTATCTCCTATACAGGTTAATCGTATAGAACGCATACTAAGCAAAGCAGAGCATAGAATGAGTGCGTGGTTATGGGGGCAAGTTGTATTGGCATTGGTGATTGGACTCATGTCATATATTGGGTTGAGTCTTTTGCATATTCGTTTTGCCCTTCCGCTCGCTATTATCGCAGGTTTTCTGGAGGTTGCGCCGATTGTTGGACCGATTATATCTGCAGTACCTGCTTTTTTTGTATCAGCATCTTCGTCATGGTTGATGGGTCTCTCCGTAATAGCACTCTATTTTCTTATACAACAGATTGAAAATAATGTAGTAGTTCCGTATGTCATGAAACGTGCTGTGGGTCTTCATCCGATTATCACACTGATCGCGTTGACCATAGGGGGTAAATTGGGCGGTTTTTTGGGTATTTTACTTTCAATTCCGCTTGCACTTTTTGTAGAATCCATTATTACAGAATGGCGTAAAGTTAGCAATTAGCACTCTATGGTATTTAATCAGTTATTTGATTATTCATATAAGCGAAACCTCAAACAAGCAATTGCTTTTTATCTCGTACATATGGCAGTGCTTACCATTGTTGCAGTATTAGTTGAGTTTCTTATTGGGTTGGGAGAAAGACAAGTATATGAGAAATGGTCAGATGATTACGTGGGGACAGTGGTCGCATTACTTTTCACAATTGCTATTTTTTTTCTTACCCTCCTCAAGAAAAGGCAATGGAGCAGTGTACGGTTGTTATTTATGGGTATTATGTCAGGAGTATTAGCGTGCTTTGGAGGAGGTATTTTAGGGTTTATTCCTGTGGCTTATATGTCTACTGTCGTGAATAACAATGCAGTGAAAAAGATCATTTAGACAATGTTATCTACTATTTTTTCAGCGGCAACACTTGGACTTGAGGGAGTACTTATCAAAGTAGAGGTTGATGTGGCTGATCGTGGATTTCCCACTTTTACTATTGTTGGGCTTCCCAGCAAAGCAATTGATGAATCAAAAGAGCGGGTGCGTACTGCTATCAAAAACTCATCATATGAAATGCCAGAAACACGGCTGACGATCAATCTTGCCCCTGCTGATATTCCGAAGGAAGGATCTTTGTTTGATTTGCCTATTGCGTTGGGTATTTTAACATCATCAGGAATTGTAGATAGAGCGATTCTGAATGACAGTCTTTTTGTCGGTGAGCTTTCACTTGATGGTAAAATTCGTCCAGTATCGGGTACGCTTCCTATTGCTCTTCTTGCAAAAAAAAGACAGATAAAAAATGTATTTGTACCGTTAGATAATGCGTATGAGGCCGCATTAGTACATGATATATGTGTATATCCGGTAAAAGATCTTGCTTATTTGGTTCTTCATCTCAATGAGGTGAAACGTATCGCCCCACAGACAAAAAGCATTTTGACTGATAGATCAAAAACTGAAGAATATGAGTTTGATTTTGCAGAGGTAAAAGGACAGGAGCAAGCAAAAAGAGCTCTTGAGATTGCATCAGCTGGTTTTCATAATGTGCATATGAAGGGTCCGCCAGGCACAGGAAAAACATTGCTTGCTCGTTCTTTTGCGTCCATTCTTCCGATGATGGATGAGGATGAGATGATTGAAGTAACTAAAATTTTTTCTATAAGTACCTTTTTTAAAAATAGTACCGTTGTTGTCAAAAGGCCGTATCGCGCACCTCACCATACTATCTCACGTGTCGGCTTAATCGGAGGGGGAGCTGCACTGTCACCGGGTGAAATTTCGCTTGCACATCGGGGTATTTTATTTTTGGATGAGTTTCCCGAGTTTCCTCGTTCAGTGCTTGAAGCATTGCGTCAGCCACTTGAGGATGGAATAGTTACAGTCTCTCGAGCAAAGGGAAGCGTAACATTTCCCGCGCGTTTTCTTTTGCTTGCCGCGTCAAATCCATGTCCCTGTGGATTTATTGGTCATCCAAAAAAATCATGTATGTGTTCTCCATGGCAGATACTGAAGTACAAAAAAAGAGTATCAGGTCCTTTACTTGATAGAATTGATATACATATTGATGTCCCCCCTGTTGATGAAGACACATTGACGAGTCGTGATCGTGCAGAGTCAAGTAAAGCAATAAGGGAGCGTGTTTCAAAAGCCAGAGAGCGTCAACAGAGGCGCTTTGATTCATCACAATGCAAAAGTAATGGTGAGATGCGCTCATCGCAAGTTCGGGTATATTGTAAAATGACTGATGACGCAGTCAATCTTTTGAAAACTGCGGTATCGCGATTAACGCTCTCTGCCCGTTCTTATTTCAAAATTATCAAAATTGCACAAACTATCACTGATCTTGCGGAGAAGGATGAGATAGAAAGCAGTGCGATAGCCGAGGCATTGCAATATAGAGCAAAAGAGGAGTAAATATTTTTATGGAACTCTAAAAAATAAATTCTGCCATTGTTCTAATGAGGTTTTTTTCTGAGTATATATGGGTTTTGGTGTCGGTGATGGTTGGGGAAGAATGAGAGCAAATTCATTTGGTTGAAGAAGATTGAGTTTTTGACGTATGTTTCTTTCAACAGTATAATAATCATAGTTTTTGATGATATCACTCTTTAGTTTTTTATTTTTTTCTTGTTCTTTGTGCAATTCTTTTTGATATGCTTCAAAAAATAATATTTTTTTTTGATAATCAAGAATGTTTTTTGATAATGAATAGATCAAAAAGAGTGTTATGATAAAAAAAATTGTTTTTTTGATAGAAGGGAAAAAATACCGCTTGTTTTTTTTCATACGACATGTTATTATAGGCTTTATATGGAAACGTACGATCTGAGAGGTTTAATTACCTATTTTACCAAAAATTTACAAGAACAAGGAAAATCGGGTTTTACTGTCGTTGCATACAAAAAAGATCTTGAACAATTCATCGGGTATCTGACTTCGCGGGAAAAAACAGATATTAAAGAAGTTAAAAAAGAGGATATTGAAGGATTTATCAATAAACTCATGTCAGAATCATACACAAAAAAATCCGCTTCTCGCAAATTGAACTCAATCCGTACTTTTTTCCGATTCCTTAAAAATAAAAATACTGTCTCTTATAATATAGCACTTGAAGTATCTCATCCTAAATATATCCAAGCATTACCACGCATTTTAACGAAATTAGAATATCGTGGATTAAGAGATAGCGCTAAAGAAAATCCCCGCACCTACGCGATGGTTGAATTACTTTTGCAGACGGGAATTCGTATCGGAGAGCTTGCAGAGCTGACCTTGGATATTGTGAAAGATGAAGGACTTCAGCTTGATGGAAGAATTATTCCTCTCAATGCTACGGTGCGCAAAGCAATTACTCACTATCTGAAATACCGACATCAGACGGCAAATAGTCATCTTTTTGTGACCAAAACAGGCAAGCCACTGCTTTTGCGTAATATACGAACGATTATTGATAAATGTTTTAAGGATATTGATATTCAGGATGCAACGGTGAATGATCTGCGTAATACATTCATAGTGCATCAATTGGGAAATGGAGTATCAGCGTCATATATCTCAAAGATTGTGGGACATAAGAGATTGTCTTCAACAGAGCGTTATCTTCAGTTGGTTAAAAAGCAGGAAGAGGCAAAAGATCTGCTACAAGAACTATAATAGAATATAATAAAACTACTATTTTATAATAAATGTGAATTATATTTTTCTTGTATGATACATAAACATCTTATTCTGAACCTTTTTACTATTGGGGCAGTGAAATTTGGGACATTTACTTTGAAATCAGGAATAATTTCACCTCTTTATATTGATCTTCGTATACTTATCTCATATCCTCAGATCATGAAAAAAGTGGCGAGAGCATATTGTGATATGTTAAAAACTATATCATATGATCGTCTTGCCGCAGTGCCATATGCGTCATTACCGATTGTCAGTGCGATAAGTTTGCAGTTGAATGAACCATGGATCTATACGCGAAAAGAAGCAAAAAACTATGGTATCAAGAAACCAGTTGAAGGAGAATATAAAAAGGGAGAAACAGTAGTAATTATAGATGATTTGATTAGTTCTGGAGTTTCAAAACAAGAGATAATTGTTTCTCTTGAGACGATTGGGTTGCTGGTCAAGGACGTGGTGGTTTTGATTGATCGTCTGCAAGGAGGAAGAGCTGAGTTGGCAAGAAAAGGGTACATACTTCATGCGATATGCACGCTTGATGAGATACTTGAAGTATTAAAGAGTGAAGAGAAAATAGAGAAGTCATTGCACACAAAGGCTAAAAAATTCATTGAAGATAATAAAAAATATGACTCTTAAAATCTATACGGATGGAGGGTCAAAGGGAAATCCTGGGCAATCATCAATCGGTATGGTATTTTATTTTGATGGAAAAAAGGTTTTTTTGTATCGTGAAGATATTGGGATTGCAACAAATAATATCGCCGAATATACGGCAGTGATACGAGCATTAGAAAAAATAAAAAATAAAAAATTAAATATAAAAAATGTAAATGAAATATCAAAAATAGAGTTGTATTCGGATTCGCGGTTATTGGTGAATCAAGTGCAGGGTTTATTTCGGGTGAAAAACGCGTCAATAGGCGAGCGTATTGTACAGATTAAGTTGCTTGAACGAGCAATAGGACTTCCGATCAGTTATCATCTGATCCCGCGTGAGAAAAACACTGTTGCTGATGGGTTGGTGAATGACCATTAGGGAAGATAAGCGGCGAGTTTTGTTACTAAATCAACTAATCGTGAAGAATAACCCCATTCGTTGTCATACCATCCAAACACTTTGACCAAGTTACCGTTTATCACTTTTGTATAGTTTGCGTCAAAAATACATGAGTATGGAGAGCCGATATAGTCTGATGAGACAAGCGGAATCGTTGCATAGTCTAAAATTCCTTTCATATTTTCTTGCGAGGCATGCTTAAAAAAAGAGTTCACTTCTTCAATAGTTGTTGATTTTTCAGTGACTGCTGATATATCAGAAAATGAACCAACAGGAGTGGGCACGCGAATTGCCATACCATCAATTTTTCCATTGATTTCAGGGATTGTTTTACCGATTGCGTCTGCCGCTCCAGTGGTGGAGGGGATAATAGAGAGCGTGGCGGCGCGCGCGCGGGTAAATTCTTTTGACGAATTATCCAAGAGTTGTTGAGTGATAGTATAAGCGTGCGCGGTCGTGAGAAACCCAGAGATAATCTTGAAGTTATCATGTATGATCTGAAACATCGGTGCGGCGCAATTAGTCGTACATGAGGCATTAGATATAATATCAACATGCTTAAAATCAAACGAGTCATTATTAACCCCTAACACAATATGAGGGATTGAATCGTCTTTAACCGGAGCTGTTACGATCACTTTTTTCACTGATCCACGGAGATGATCTTTCAGCTTATCACGAGTTTTAAATACTCCTGTTGCATCAATGACTACATCAACTCCATATTTTTCCCATGGGATATCGCGCGGTTCACGGATCATGGAGGTGGCTATTTTTATTCCATCAACAGCGATACTATTCTCATCATGAGTTATTTGTTTTGTATAAGTTCTATAGACAGAATCGTATTGTAAAAGATACGCGAGCATAGGAGCAGGAGTATTTCTGGTATTTATAGTGACGATATTAAAAAGTTTTTTATCCAAGGCAATCCGCGCGAACGCTCTCCCAATCCGCCCAAATCCGTTTAATCCGATGTTTAATGTTTCCATGTAAAGATAATTATAGACAATTGATCAAAACAAAGTCAAATTTAAACAACGCGGCTGCCGGCGGCTTCATGAATTTTTGCGAGAGTGTCAACGTCATGTTTATTGGAAAGTACGATCAGATTAGTTGATGTGGGGAGACGTAAATTAGGCAAAAACCTTGGCTTCAGATACGGCATGAGTGTATTTTCTGTTTCCTTCATGACATACTCTTGTTGCAGGAGAGGAATGAATTTGTTGATCTCGGCAAATATTTCGGCCACAGCGTCTCTTACGATACTGATGCGGTTTTGGTTTTCTTGTTGAGGGAGGCTGTTAAATAGCGCCAGTCCGCTTTTGAAAATTTCTTGGCCATGAAAATAAAGCCGCGTTTCCAAAGGTTTGTTTTTTTGCGAGCTGTCAAGCATCAGTGAAAATAATTTACCGTACGTTTCAGTAAAGATTTTTTCCCACTGCGCGTGCGGTTCAAATTCTTTTTGATTTTTCATCACCAGATTATCAAGATTGACAAGACAAAGATTGTTTCGGGGTTCTTCTTCAAGAGAGGTTTTTTTGACATAGAGTTTGTCAGTTCTTG
>DATDVH010000041.1:0-7005 GCA_035290045.1 Patescibacteria group bacterium
TGTATGGCGTTTAACACCAAATACAATCAACGCAGATTTCATCAGGCGTTAGGGTATAAAACACCTGCTGAATATGTTATATTACAAGTTGAAAAACAAACTCATCAACTGTATCGTATGTATAGGTCCTGAACAAACTATTGACAACATGTTGTACGATACATTATAATTTTCATATGTTAAAAACGTATCTTTATATCCCCGAGCATCTAGAAGAAAAAATTATATACACCGCGAGAACTCAAAAAAAAAGTAAAGCTGTAGTGATGCGCCTTGCTTTGGAGAAAGGTATTGTTGCAATTCAACAGCAAGGAACTGCTTCTGCTCAAATACTACTGAAGCTATCTGAAATAGGAAAACAATACAATCTGAAGGGTCCAAAAGATAGCTCTGCAAGAATAGATGAACTCTTGTGGGGAAAGGAATGGGATAACCCATGAATAAACAACCAGTGGTTGTTATTGACGCAGATGCTATGATTGCCCAGACCAACCCCAAAGATATTCATCATCAAAAAGCAACAGAAATTTCCCAGAGTTTAATTAAACAAAATGCTCAAGTTCTTTATCCAACAACTACTATTGCTGAAGCCACAGCCCACATGCAAAGAGTTTTAAATAGTACTGCCAGTGCTTATGGTACCGTTCAATTAATGACCAACCCAGAAGCACAGGTAGTAGAAGTAAATAAACAGACTCTTGATAACGCATTACGGTACTTTAGTCCGACAACAAGCAAGAAAAATACGTTATTTGATTGTATCGTAGCCGCTATTGCAGAAGAATATAAAGCCGACGCGATTTTCAGTTTTGATAAATTCTATAAAAGCAAAGGGTTTACATTAGCTTCCGAACTTATAGAGTATTGAACTTGACACGACGCTCCTGTGGAGCCGATGGTCGGAATTGAACCGACGACCTACTTCTTACCAAGAAGGTGCTCTACCACTGAGCTACATCGGCATTTCAAACAATTGTATTGTAACAAATATAAATAGCGCTTGCAAAATGAATATATGTGTGTATACTTTTTATGTAAAATATGAAAGTATTTTTTACAGCCTCCATGCGCGGACAGAAAGAATTCAAAGAATATTATGAAAAGATATATCATACTATTGAAGAATTAGGATATACACAACTTGACGATGAAGTTGTTAAACAAAATTCTTCTAGTTTTTATGATAAATTGGAAAAAGAAGGACGAAACGCGTATATAGAACTATATAAAAGAAATGTGCGAGCACTTCACGAAACAGATATTTGTATTTTTGAATGTTCTGTACATAGTTTGTCTATTGGGTTTGTGATCCAAAAATCTTTGGATTTTAATAAACCAACTATTGTTCTTTATTATAAGGATCATCTGCCTCATTTTCTTATGGGATCAGATGAAGAAAAACTTATCATCCGCAGTTATACTGAGCACACCATTAAAAAAGTATTGAAAGAGACCTTGAAAGACGCGCGGGAACGGAAAGACAAACGGTTTAATTTTTTCATCACGCCAAAATTACTTCACTATCTTGAGAAAATAAGCAAAGAACAAGGAGTAACTAAATCAAAATTCATCAGAACCCTGATTTTTGAATACATGAAAAAAAATCCCCTTGAGATTGCCTCTTCGGCTTAACTATTATTTTTATTGCTGTTTGCAACAAAAAGAACTTGAGGGTCTGGATGCCATTTATGTTCTCTTATGCCAATAGAGTATATGTCTTCTATATCAAATCCTGTTTCTGACAGAACACTTGCCCACTGATCAACAGTTTGAAACCGAAGTGGTATATTCATCTCATGTGTAGAAAGTCTTATAAAAAAATTTGCAACGTAATCTATTATTCTGAGAATTGCTATTTGATCTTTTTCTTCCAATGCCATGTATCTTACAAATTGCTTTTGCTCACGTATTGATTGAGAAAGACCTTTTACATTATCTCCACTGCCATACATGTCTTCATTAACAATCAATCTGTCCCCTATTTTGGAAAGCCTCTTCAAAATTGGATATAGATCTTTTTCATTTATATGATGTAAAACTTGCCATATTATTATTGTGTCAAAATGCGCACCTGTAAAATTAATATCAGCTGGAGAAGACATATGTTCAAACTTAACATTTTTATCTTCTTTTGAAACTCTATTTTCATCATCTATCACATCAGCTGATGTTACCACCAAACCTTCTTCGCTTAATTTTTTACTCAGATGCCCCATGCCACATCCAAAATCAAGGATATTACCTTCTTCACCCCTCTTGATGTATGGTTCTATAAGTTTAAAATCTTTATTTGCCCGCTCTTTCCTATACAAATCATATGCGTTCGCAAACCAATTATTTTCTGCAAGTATTTCGCTATGAATATTTTTGAAACTGTCTTTTAAATGTCCATTTTCTGTCGTATGTTTCATACGCGCATTAATAGCTATTAAATCAAACAAGTTATCTACCATATCCTTAGCTTCTTGAACGTGATTGGGGAAAAAAATATTAGCTTTCATGAGTAGACCTTCCCTAACAAAATTCACTGACTCTATACTTCTGAATGCTTCAAGTATCTGTCTTTCTAATGTCACTTCACCTGAATTGATTTTTGTCTTATTTTCAGGATGTCCGTTCGTTTTAATACTGAAACATGTCGTAACTGATTCAATGTGTGCGTTCATTATGTATGTAGTATAACATACTATTCTTTTTTTTACTATAACAATATTTTTTGCATGTACCCTATATTAAATTATATGAATAACCCATAGTTGCAAATCAACCCTACTTATAGTATAATACTCGTATGAAAATAAAAAGAAATTTTTTGCATATTTTGATTTTGTTTTTTATATTTTATATTTTATACTTCATACATATCCCTTTTTCCTTTGCCCAATATACCACACAAGTATCAGCTCCATCACTCATCATAGACAAAATGATCGGTATTCCCGCAAGTCAAACTAAAGGTGGAACCCTCTCATATGTGGACAACTTAGGTACTGCAGATCATAAATTCAAACCCGGTGATGAAGTGTCGTTTCAGTTGAAGGTGAGGAACGCAACTGACAAAAAGTTAGATACAATCACTATCCAAGATATTCTTCCGCCATCGCTTAATCCTCTTGAGGGGCCGGGAACATACAATGATAAAAATAGAACAATTGACATAGATGCGGGTAGTTTTGCAGTCAACGAAGAAAAAATATTCATCATTAAAATGAGCGTTATTTCTCAAGAAAAACTTCCTGCTGATAAAGGACTTTTTTGCGAGATCAATAAAGCAGTCGCCAAAAGCGGCGATTTATTGGACGATGATGTCAGCCAATTCTGCATTGAAAAAGAAGTTGTCGGAGTGCAAAAAGTTCCTTCTGCAGGACCAGAAATGGGATTACTCATTGCAGGAGGAGAAATGGCACTCCTTTTCATAGGGTTACGTCTAAAACAAAAAACATTTGCATAATGTAAATTATGTGCTATAATAATAAAATATAAGTTAAAAACTTTAATATTTTGTTGTACTGTCAATTTAATAATTTTTTAGACAACAATATTAAACAACCTATAAAAATATGAAAACTGAAAAACAACCACATCCATGTAAAAAAAATTATCCTAAAGAACAAAAACTTTGGGTAAAAGTTATTGTTCCTCTTGCAATTCCTCTCTTAGGCTTTGTCAATATAGATTGCGCTACCAAAAAAGATATTCGTCAGTTACTAACAACAATAGAAGGTCAAAAAGACATAAATAATTCACAAACTGATGCAATTATCGGTGTGAAGAATAGACTTACAGAGACAGAAACTAGGACAGAAACTGGAACAAAAACTCAATTAGAAAACCAAAGTAAAATTGATACTGCGCAGGATGAAAGAATAGATACTATTTCTCAAAACGATACAGAAAAAAAAGAGGAAATCAAACGATTAGAGACAGCAATAGATGAATTAAGACAACTCAATAATTCTTCTTCAGAAATGTCACACACTCATGTGAATACAGATAGACAAACAGGCTTAGAATCAGTCCAAACTGATCAAAATCTTGATGTTGATTTAGAATTGCAACAAGCCATTCTTTCACTTTTAGAAGAATATCATACAAGTCTTGTTTTATTACCTTATTTTCAAACTGCATTAGAGACAATGGAAGATGCTGAAAAAGAAAGACATAATATTTTAAAAAGATTATTAACTTATGGACAGGCTGATTCAGTACACCATTACGCAGATAAGAATGGAAGATTGAGGACAATAACACGCCATGTAATCATCCCAAAAGGAAAAACATTCAGCTTTGAAGACGTTTTACAAAAAATAGAGGGAATATCGCCTGAAAGAAGAAAACTTCAAATTGAGGAATTAATTCATGCGCAAAAACTAAAGGTTCAAGAAATGGAAGAAGCGGAAAAAAATCCGCCAATATCCTCACAACTGTCTGATGACAGTTCATCTACACCTGTTGGTCCAATCCTTAGAAAACGAAATGAGGGAGCGGCAAAATCCGATACTAGTCAAAGAGAACAAACCTCTACTATCCCATCTGCCAATCCACAGATAATTTATATACAAGAGAAAGACTATACTCCTCTTGATCATGCCAATATTGATGAGCTTGAATTAGTTCCTCTAGCTGTCATACAAACTGGCAAAGGTAAATATAAAAATTTTGATCTTGATCTTGAAAAACTGCCATCAAATAATGCACTCTATGCATTTGTTATTTACGGAGTGCGAGGCATAGTAACGCCATCAAAAAGCGCAGATAAACAAAAACGAATCTCTTTTGAGAATGATATAGTTATCATTGAAACTCAACAATCTAACAAAAAGTGCGAAATAAGACTCACCGACGGAATGATTTATCTATTTGACATATCAATTCAAGCTGACAAAAACAAACTCAATAGCTTTGTCCAATCCAGACTTGATGAAGAAACCGACATGCACAGCTGGCCAAAAAGAAAGGCAGATAAAGTATCAAAGATTAGGCTTAATCTGGAAAACGCTCAATAATCAATCAGCGTCATCATGTTCAAGTCATTGCCATCAAGAATACAAAATGAACCGTTTGTATCTGTTGTCATGCCTGTCTATAACGCTGATCTTTATCTAAAAGAATCCATTGATAGTATCCTTGCGCAAACCTACCGACATTTTGAATTCATCATTGTTGATGACGGATCAACTGATCACTCATTGGATATTATAAAAAAATACGTAAAAAAAGATAGACGGATAAAATTATTCCAGAACACATATAATCAAGGCGTCTCAAAAACTATCAAAAAAGGAATTGATCATGCAAAAGGATCAGTGATAGCCCGTATGGACGCAGATGATAGAGCTCTTCCCGACCGATTCGAAAAACAAATTGATTATCTTGGCTTACATCCCCACACTATAGTAATTGGCGGACAATGTCAGGTCATTGATCATGAAAACAATATTATTGGGTATAAACGGTTTCCTATTGATTTTAAATCAATATATCAGTCTATAATGACCTTTCTGCCCCTTCAAGAACCTACGCTTATGATCGCGCGCGATAGATTGCCTCAACACTTTTCTTTTTATGGTAAAAACTACACTATCACCGAGGAAATTGAGCTTATTTTTAAATTATTTAAATACGGAAAAGTAGAAAACTTACCAGATGTTGTTTTACTCTACCGTATTCATGATCATAATAGTTCTTTGAAAAATGTACGAAAGACTTTTTATTACACACTCATTGGGAGAATAAAAGGAATTTTTTTATATGGATATACGCCTTCAATAAAAGATATACTCGTGAATATTATACAACTTATTATTATCACAATCATTCCTCAAAAACTATCTTTGTGGCTTTATTATAAAACGCGAAAAATATTAAAGAATAAGAAAAACATGTCGCAAAAGTTTAGTTATGCATAAAAAATTCATAACCACTCCATATCCCTTATTACTCTTTTTGTTAACCGTTGTTGTATTTATAGCGAATTATAAATCCTGCACATATCTTATTGGATGGGATAACCTTCAAACTGAATTGAACCCAATGCTTGCGCTCAAACGAGCTGTTTTCTCAGTATGGCAGGAATATCAAAGCTTTGGGTTAATAGCGAGTATGGGATATGCGACAGATATACCTCATGCATTTTTTATATGGATTTTATCCTTTGTGATGCCACAAAATCTCATACGCTATTTTTTTCATACACTGATGCTTTTTATCGGCGGATGGGGAATGTTTTCACTCACTAAGAAACTATTGGGTAAACAAGAAAAAACGATTTTTGGCTTTACCGCGGCTCTTTTTTATATGCTCAATTTTGGCACAGTGCAGATTTTTTTTCTCCCATTTGAGGCATTTTCAATATTTTTTGGATTTCTTCCCTGGGAACTGCTCGCCTTTATGATCGTTCTTGAAAACAAGCCGCAAAAAAAAGATTATCTTTTTCTTTTCCTTATCAATTTCCTTGCACTTACTCAATCATATATACAAACTATATTTGTTGTATATCTTATATTACTTGTATTTATTACTGTTGGATACACTATTGGTACTAAAAATATAAAAGCATTGAAATACGCCTTTCTCGCTCTATGCACTATTGTTGCAATCAATGCGCTCTGGCTCCTTCCTCAAGTATATTTTGTGGCAAATGGAGGACAAAATATTGTAGAAAACGCCAAAATAAACCAGCTTGCCGCTGAAGGTTTATTGTATTTAAATAAAGAAAAAGGCACTCTTTCACATCTTATCAATATGGAGGGAATGGATTATGATCTTTTTGGGATCAATAAACAACCGCTCTTCTTTGCATGGAAGGCGCATTTTGAAAATCCATTTATCAGCATAATGCTTCCGCTTTTTTTTCTTTTCATCAGTCTGATAGGATTTTTCAAAAAACGAAAATATCGTCTTTCTTTTATTATATGTTTTATTTTTTTATTGTTTGGATTATTGAGCGCTACTCCACCTTTTTCATATATCAATGATTTTGCACGGAAAAGCCATTTGATCAAT
>DATDVH010000042.1:0-17339 GCA_035290045.1 Patescibacteria group bacterium
GACGCCTTTTGAAGCGCTCATTTTAATCTGTTCTTGGATACCCACAGATGATTGCATATATGCCGCATAGGATTCAACTAGAGCAGGCTTTTTCAATATTCCGACCATAAAGGAAACAAATGACTGATTGATGAAATATCCTTGATTTTCTTTGATAATCATGAGAAACATTTCATGGCCGCTTTTTGTATATAAAGCTATTTCTTTTTTCATATTAAGAGAAAATTCTCTTTAAAAAACTACAATCGCAGAATTGCTTTATACAGTTTTCTTTTCAGAGGATCAAGCGTTAATCCAAGTGCTTCAAGAGTGAATGTTCCCAAAAGCAAGGTGTCATTTTTTTCTCCGAATAAAATCGGCGCCGCGCGTTCAACACCTTCGTATTCATATAAGGCACTCCCTACTTTTCTTTTAATCAATCTGCCGTCAGCTAAAGAGAATGTTTCTTCTCCTTGAGGTTGTATTCCCAGTTTTTTTAAACTATCCGCAGGAACTACTGTATATGTTGCGCCGCTATCAACTAAAAATTGAGCCTCAAACGACTTTGAGGGAGATTGAGGATTCTTTACTTTCAATTTGACGCTTGTCATTCGCATATAGTTACATTTTATATCATGCGGTGATCAAATACAAGGGTTCAGTGTTAGCATGCTATTCTCTTCGCTCAAAGTAGGTTTTTAATAATTCTTTTGCGATGGGAGCGGCTATATTGGAGCCTTCGCCGGATTCTTCAACTAAAACCGTCAAAACAATTTCCGGTTTTTCAAACGGCGCAAACACGGTAAACCACGCATGGGGCAGATTTGATACGGCATGCGATTGCGCGGTGCCGGTCTTACATCCCACAGTTATTTCTTGTTCGTTGTCTTTGAAATTAAAGAACGGCCACCCCGTGCCGCCAGTCTCGCATGCTGTCTTCATGCCTTTTCTCACAAGATCAATAGTTTTTTGAGAAATAGTCAGTCTGGCACACGTTCCTTGAGACATTTTTTTCAACTGCGGAGCACAGAGATATCCGCCATTTGCAAATACTCCAACTGCTTTGTTTATTTGTAATGGAGTAGTGAGTAAATATCCTTGACCGATTGAGAGATTGTAGGTGTCTCCAAGAAACCATCCTTCATGAAGTGTTTCTTTTTTCCAGAATCGAGTAGGAATCAATCCTTGTTCATCTGATAATTCAATTCCTGTTTTTTTACCAAATCCAAAAGTATATGCCCATTGTTTGATTGCATCTTCACCTAATTTTTCTCCAGTTTTATAGAAAAAAATATCATTTGAACGTTTGAGTGCAGATACGATATTAAGTATGCCTTCGGTTTTCCCATACTGGAGAAAATACCAGTTGCCAAAGGTATGTAATCCTGCTTTGATTTGTCCGACATCTTCAATCTGCGTATGCTCGTCTATTGTTTTTTCTTCAATGGCTCCTGCGGCAACAAATAATTTAAAAATTGATCCGGGCGGATACATTCCTCTTGTCGCGCGATTAAAAAGCGGTTGTGTTTCATCTTTTAAATATGTTCTGATTGCGTCTTGGTTATTTTCTTCAAAATCTTCAGGTGAAAAAGACGGAGTTGATACGAGGGTTAGTATTTCTCCAGTGTGGGGTTTTTGAACTATGATCGCAGATTTTTTGCCCCATGCGCCAAAGAGAGGATCAGTGAGTAATGCATATGCTTTTTTTTGGAGTTCGCTGTCAATGGCAGTTTGAATCCTTTTTCCCGATTGTGGTTTGCGCACGTTGATGGTCTGAAGATTATGTCCTTTTGCATCAACAGCAATCAATTTTTTTCCTTTCATTCCACGTAAGTCGCATTCGTATATTTTCTCAATTCCTTCTTTTCCTACTGTATCATTGAGTTTCAGACGTTCATCGGGACATACATCTTGATTGATATCATCGGAAGAAGCTTTTTGTCTATACCCGATCACGTGCGCAAACGCACTTGGGTCATTATATATTCTCACTATTGTGTCAGTTTTGGTTACATCATCATATACTGAATAGACGATAGTAAATCCTTTACGATCAAGAATATCCCCTCGCGGCGCTTCAATAGATATTTCTTTTAGTCTATTGTTTTCTGCCAGACTACGATAATATGTCCCTTTGACGATAGTGAGCTGAAAAAGACGTATGATAAAAATTAAAAATATACAGGTGATAAACAGAGGAATAAAAAGAAATCTCATCTCTTCATAAGGGAGAGGTTTTTTTTTAAAACGAAATATGTGATGGTCTGCTTTTTGAAAAAGCGGTAATTTTTTTGCAGTCATAGAGCATCTAGTTGTAGCATATAATATAGTATAGTATGCTTAAAAAAACTGCACTGTATTTTATTCTCATTTTATTTTTATTGATTGTCAGTGTTTCTTATGCTCGTACGGCCTTTGCAGAAAATGAAAAGAATAATATAGTTGGCATATCTGTTCTTCAGCCGACAGATGAAGATCTTCAAGAAACTGCAGAACTTGTCAATGCATCAGGAGGTGAGTGGGGGTACGTGACAGTCGTGATCCAAGAAAACGATCGTGATACTGGCAAATGGCAAGAACTTTTTGATAAGTTGCGCAGATTGCACCTTATTCCTCTAGTGCGTCTTGCAACGCGTCCAGAAGGCGCGCATTGGCGTCGTCCAGAGGGAGATGATGCGGGGATATGGGTTGATTTTTTAGATTCTCTTCATTGGGTTGTGAAAGAGCGTTATGTCATTTTATTTAATGAGCCAAATCAGGGAAAAGAATGGGGAGGGCGCATTGATGCGGAGCAGTATGCTGAAGTTGCTTTCAATTTTGCATCAAAACTCAAAGAAAAAAATAACGACTTTTTTGTCATGCTTGCGGGTATGGATGCGGCTTCTCCCTCGAATCCACCGTCATTTGAAGATGAGGAAATTTTTATCAGAAAAGTTTTTCATCTTTCACCCTTCATTTTTAATTCTATTGACGGTTGGGCTTCTCATTCTTATCCCCGTGGTTTTGTAGGAAGTCCTTCTGATACAGGACGACATTCTATCCGTACTTATCAGTGGGAGCTTGCTTTGTTACAAAAATTAGGAGTTGAAAAAAAATTGCCAGTATTTATCACTGAGACTGGATGGCCGCACATACTAAATGAAAAATTAAAAATTAAAAACAATAAAGTACAAGCAGTGTATTATTCTCCGGAGAAGGTGGGGGAATATATACGGATTGCGTATGAGAATGTGTGGTTGAGAGATGATCGGGTGCGCGCCGTAACGCCTTTCGTATTCAATTATCCTGCGTCCCCCTTTGACGCATTTTCTTGGAAATATTCCTCGGGAAAAGGATTGTATCCGAGCTATTTTGCAGTACAAAGTATGAAGAAAATAAAAGGTAACCCCGAACAAATACACCTGCTTTCAGTTGAAAAAAATAACCTAGGCACACTCCCCTTGGAGCTGACGACACATTCAACCTATACTTTTAAGATTAGTTTATCAAATAAAGGACAGTCTATCATTGACGCAAAAGACGGATATGCGTTTTTTGTGACTGAAGATGTGGCTTCTGCCGTGAGTACTTTTTTTTCTGACTTTTCAGATTTTGAACCGTTTGACAATCAAACTGCCAATTTTTTTGTGAAAACAAGCGATACACAAGGAACGTATCATATCAAAGTAGTGTTGAGTAAAGATAAAAAAATAATTCAGGATCTTTTTACGTGGGATTTTGCGGTGAAGGGTCCGCCGCCTCTGCAGTTTGGGGTACAATTATTTCCTCATTTCACATCAAATGCAGACACTTTAGAAATGCAGATTTTTGATCAGCACGAGCAGTTGGTATTTCAAAAAAAACAATTAAAAATAAAAGAAGGGTATGGGATCATCAATGAGGTACATAATGTTGCGCTTGGAGAGAGGTACAGAATAGTTATTTTAAATCCTTACTATATTCCTCGTCAAAAACATATTGTGTTTCGTTCACGCGGGAATGTAGTTGTTTTTGATAAGATGCTTCCTCTTGATTTTAATCAAGATGGGAAGTTTTCTTTTGTTGATTGGTTGGTTTTAGTAAGAAATCCGTCTCTTTTGCAGTTGTGGTGGGTGCAATAATTTGATTTGACTTTATTAAATTTTCTTGTACTCTATAAATAGTATGCTATCTCAAAAAGGTTTCATGCCAACAGAATTGCTTTCTGCTATTTTTTTTGTTCTTTTAGCGATAACGATACCGGTGATTCTTAACTCTAATCAACAAATAAAAACTCTTTTTTCAAAAGCAGAACAAGAAAACTTGCCAAATCTTGCAACGCCTAGTGTCACTCTCTCTCCTACTATTATTTTACCTACGACGTCAATCGCTTCAGGTTCATCAATAATAATACCAACGATTACGACTATTCCTACGCCGACCGTACTGTCAACAATCAGTCTTATCCCAACTCAAGAACCCACGTTTACGCCTGTTCCAATTACTCTCACTCCTACTCCTCCACCAACCACGATTGAAACTATTGTCAACAGCGTGTTGAATATAGTCATTGAGCCTTTTATGTTATTTACGGCAACTCCTACCCCTACCCCGATTCCGACATCAATTCCAATCCCAACTCTCACTGTAGCGCTTGTGCCAACACAGACTCCAACTACGATTCTACCAAGTCCAACGCCTTTACCTACTGCAATTCCTACCCGTGCACCTACCCTGACTCCTTTTCTGACAGCAACTCCAACTCCTAAACCGATTGTATTACCCACGGTCATACCTATTCCAACTCAAACACCTATCTCTACACCTATTCGAGTTTCTCCCACACTTACTCCACCTCCAACTACGATTGAAACGATCACGAACAATGTGTTGAATGTGATTATTGATCCTTTTATATCACTATTGAACACTTTCAATAAACAACCTCAACCAACTCCAATTCCTACTTTAATCCCATCACCGACACCGATAGGACAGTCAAAAAAAACCATTCTTTCAGTGATTGAGGAGACTCAAAAAGTATTAGCAATAAAACCAAGTCCAACCGCTTTCTTGTTCCCTACAACAGTACCTACTTTAACACGGATACCTGTCATTATTTCTCCGACAATTTTCCCCTCACCAACTTCTTCACCTCAACCGCCGAAAACTATTATTGAAAAAGCGATTGAGGCGATTAGTATTCCTTTTACGGCAGTATTAAACAACGTCAAAAAACAACCTTCAATAACTCCTACCCTTGTAGTTATTCCAATTCCCACTTTGATTCCTTCGCCTACATCTTCAGGTAAACAAAAGAAAAGTATTCTCTCAACTATTGAAAAAGCACAACTTTCTCTGAATGCAATCCCAACTCCCACACAGACTCTTTTACCTACTACATCTTCTTTCCCAACAGAGAGTCCGCTTCCTACGGTAACATTGACACCTTTGCCTACACCAACTCCAACTCCTAAACCAATTGTATTGCCAACAGTCATACCTATTCCAATTCAAGAACCCACGTCTGTGCCTACTCCAGATCCTATTGTTCCTACTACTCCACCAACGACGACAAACGTACTGATCCCCACAATGATTCCATCTCCTATCTTTATTCCTTCTCCTACTCCTCCTTCTGTGGTTGTTACCGAAAAGAAGACAGGTTTGGAAGCAGTGATTGATGTACCGAAAACAATTGTTGAAAATATAGTCAACTTCATAGACAATGTTGTGCAATCAGTGTTGAATATTTTCAACAAATCAGAAGAACAACCTTCAACAACGATAGAAAATCAAAATAACAGTACAAATAAAAATATACCGATGGAATCTGACAATAAGACAAATCAAACTATTACTACCTATGACTATTCATCTGATGCGATACATGATAATATACTACTTCAACAGATCAAAAATGATAAAGGTCTTTCAGTCAACCTTGAAAATGTGGAGTCAGAAATCACTCATGCAGTAGGCAAAGAAAACATACTGGTTGTTTTAGGTAAAATGACGAGTCAGGAATTTGACGAACAGTTATTGCCTACGCCGGGAAATATACAAAGTAGAATTAATAGTACTGTGAGCAATCTGTATTTGAAGAACTCTGATAATAAGTTATCTTTTGAAGCTGAAATCATACCGTACTGGTATAAGCTTGCCACATCTCTTTATGACATGGATCAATTAAGAGGCGGAGGCGATGGACTCTATAAGCGTATTTTAACCATGATCTTTCTTGATAGTCAGAACGATGCTACTATTAAACAACTATTAGATAAGCAAACACGAGGGAGAATTGTAATTATAGTTGCGGTTGATCAAAACAATCCAATAATTGCAGACAATTTTGCCACATTAGGAAGAAGTCTTAACGTCAAAATTGATCATAAAAAAGAGACATTTCAAGGTACTGAAACTCGCACATTTACTGCCAATATTTCTTTGACAATGGTTTTCTTACCTATTCACACGACCGATACACCTGGACATATAGGTTTATTGCAGGATCCTCAATATCAAACGAGAGAAGGAACATTCAGTGAATTTGATAAGGTTTTAGCCCGTTCCCTCGGTCGCAATTTAGGTCTAGGAGGAAGCTTCTTAATAAAGCAATGCAATCTTGATAGTTTGCAAATAATAAACCGTTCCGTAGCTGAAGCAGATTACGGTGGGAGTATTACTCTTTTTAACTCAGATAGGTTGATTTCTATAGCGCCAATACAGGCTCTCTACGATACTTACTCACACAATGAGAAGCAACTGATACGAAACTTGGTAGGGAGCACTATTAGTTGTGCTATTGAAAGAAATCCTCTTGATCTGATGGGTGAATCTTCAGAAGGATTTTATATGAACGCTTCTTTTCAAAAGAAGCTTGGGTGGTTGACAGAAAATAAGCAGATTATTAGATTAGACGTTGATGGTAAAACAGAAAGTTCTTATACATTGCAGGAAAATCCCAGTGGATTAAAAGCCGCATACATGCCCTATTCATATCAGTATGGTGATGTGGTAGAGAGATCCTATGAAGATGAAACAGGTGTAACATTTGGGGCTAATATACAAGGACTATCTCAACAAGAATACTATCTTGATCCGCGATTAAATACTGATACGAACAAACAATCATTGCACATAACTGTGCCTTCTGGAAGAGATTTATTTCTTTTTTCAAACAATGGAAAAAATGGACTCAATCTCAAGGATAGTTTTTACGACCAGATCAATAAAATTATGTTACAAGTAACAGATACAAACGAAAAAACACTGACTTTTAAAATAACTCCTTGTGATGGTGGAGCAAATCTTTTCAACATAGTACCTCAAAGAACCACAACTGTAGATAATGTGACGCACCTCAATTTTTTTGAGAGTTTCTTCAGAAGCAATATTAATCTCAATCGTCCAGCGACCTTACATGCTACTTTTGGACTTGAAAACACTTCTAATTGTTTCAATCGTGAATACACCATAGATAAAAAAAGCATTAAAATAACTCAAGGACAGACACAAATATTAGGTTACACATTCACCGATGAAAAATTGAAGATTAAATCTCATCAATATGACAGCGTTGGATTAAACGTTTCTATGTCCATCGATGAACAAGGTCCTTATACAAATATAGATAGCACGATAGAATTTGACATCTTTACTAATATGGATTCTTCCAATAATTCAGACAATAAACAAAAATATATTCAGCATCTTACTTTTCAATTTCACGCAATCCCAACACCTGAAGAATATAAAAATGACCTCGAACCATTTATGATTGATATCAAAGACAAAGATACAAATAACAAAAAATTCGATTATTTAGAAACTCATAAAGGACAGACGTTGGTATTTAGCTCCAGCATAGCCAATAACTCCCGCAATCCAGACGGAAATAAAAGCAGTGATTTTTTTGTCAAATGGTATATCCAAGACGAGAAAGGAAAAGATATTGTTTCTCAAGTTCAGCGGCATGAAGGCATCCCTCCTAAGACTTTAGACAACGCCGACCCAGCACAGTTACAATGGATTATTCCAGATAGTATCCCTCAAGGAAACTACAAAATCATCCTTGCGGTTGACTATAACAACAAATTACAGGAGTTTAATGAAAACAACAACGTGATATGGAGATATATAAAGATTGAAAAATAACAAGTTTAGTGATTGAGTTCTGTTTGCAACAGAAGATTCATCAGTTTCAACTTTTCAGAAGAGTTTTCTTTCAAATAACTTCCCACACACAAAACATCTGGTAAATGCGTACTGCGTAAAATTAAAGGAAGAGTTTTATCATTGATTCCTCCGTCAAGATATATTTTCCCCGGATATTTTTTTTCCCGCAATTCATTTATTTTTTCCAAGGTCTCGGGAAGAAATGAGGCGCCTTGAAATCCTGGTTGGACAGACATGATTTGTATTGCAGAAAATGTGTTAATCACTTCCCAATGGGCTGAAACTTCGTCTTCGGGATTAAGTACAATACCGAGTTGAAAAGCTGTATTGTTCAGTTTTAATCTATTTTTTTCAAAAGGAGTAAGATGGACGAATACCGTATTGATGGTTATCAGTGATGAAAGTTCGTGCAGTTTCTCAAACTCCGATTGATACTTTTCCACCATCAGATGAAAATCAAACGTTTTTTTATTCATCGCAGTCAGCGTTGATTCTGTTATTTCTTCAATCTGAATAGTTGTATTGTGCACCAATTGTAAGTCGGCAATATCTATATGGAATCGCGTAAAGTATGGAGTCAAATGATACAGTTGATTGACAAGTCCATTATTTGTTTTTTCAAGTATCGCAGGGATAATATACATATTTTCTATAGAGAAGAGTATAGCGTATTCATCGTTGTTTTTTGTGAATATATTTTCTATACTAAATGCTATGATTTCGTTCGCCCAGTTAATAAAAAAAGCACTACACAGGACAAAAGAACGATTTTTAATATACATACAAAGTCTTATTTTTTATATTTTAGTTTTTATATTGTATGGTTTAGGTTTATTTTTTATCCTTGAATCTTCTCAATTTATCAATCGTGTACTTGCTGTGCTATTTTTTTTAGGAGCTTTTTTTCTTTATTTCTTTACTAATTTTTTATCCATAGTAGTGTTGATTGATGAACGTAAGCAGAGCTTTTATGAAGCAATACAAAAGTCGCTATCATATAGTGTGGGTTATCTATGGTTTTCCGCACTGTCTGGTTTGTTTCTGTTTGGTCTTATTCCTGTGTGGGTTTTAAGTTTTTTTGTCACTTTATTGTTATGGTCTGTGTGGAGTATGTTTGCTGTCTTTATCTTTATTGAACAAAGGACAAAAGGATGGGCAAGTCTTTGGATAAGTCGTGAAGTGGTAAAACAACGGTTGTGGTATGTGGTCAGAAATGCCTTTTTAATCATATTTCCAGCACTGTTAGTGTCCGTTGGCGTTACATTTTTCTCTAAAAATGATATGATGCAGATTATTCTCTCTTTTTTTTACGGGGTATTCTTATATCCTCTTGTAATGAGTTTTTATTATGAATTATATAAGACGCTTCCTTATAGGGATAATGTGAAGATATCCAGGGGGTGGGTGATAGTGTCTGTGATTGGTTGGATTATCATCGTGGGGTTCGTTTTCATTTCAATTTTTTTCCCTGTTTTTTTCCCCAGTTCTGATATTCCTTGTGTCAATACTGAGACGATACGGTGTCTACCTTCTTGATGCGACGAAGATATTTTGCGTGAGTGATAGGAGCGGTGGCAATAAAAGTTTCAGTGATGTTTTTAGCTTTTTGGCTGTCAATATAGTCTGATCCAAGTGCTAATACATTGATATGGTCGTGCTCGCGTCCGCTTCTTACTTGATTTTCAGAAAATCCCAACGCGCAATATATGCCTTTATATCTGTTTGCCGCGATTGAGACTCCGATTCCTGATCCGCAGATGACGATGCCGAGCGACTGATCTTTTTCTGTTATACTTACTTCCGATGTGGGCTTGCTCAAGTGAGGCGTCCGGTCTGTCAAATCGGTGCGCAGGGGTGCAACTCCCCTCAAGTCCACATCTTTTTTTTTAGGCTTGACAAAAGAATGAGCATACGGTAAACTGGCAATAGACAGACCGGATGTTATCTCGCAAGAGTGTTCCTCCGTCAAAATACCTTCCGCAAGGAAGGTTTTTTGTTGACATAGTTTTTCAACTACTTTTTTGACAAAATCTGGATAGTCATCTTCTGGGTCATATACAGTGTTTCCGCAGTCTTCTATTTCATTTCCTTTTTTTCTGAGCCACTGAATAAGTGCATTTTTCAACTGAAATCCCCGATGATCCGCACCAATAAAAATGACAGGTTTTGATGAGTAAGTCATATCAGATAGGACGCAATTTGACGAGCAAACTTATCAAAATCATCTAAATGATGGTTGATATTATTTGCGATCTGTTCATAATCTACTTGGAGATAGTCGTGAACTAAAATATTTCTGAAGCTTGCGACTTTTGCGAAATTATAGGCAAACTCCTTATTAATAACGTTGTGATCTCCCAGCAATTCAATGGCATGACGGTAAGTTTGAGGTGTCGGCAAACGTTGATCTGCGATGATAAACTCCGCAATATCAATGCAAGATTCTGCGGCAAGCTGTAAATATCTTTCTGCCTTTGCTCTTTTGTCAATATTTGTTTTTAGTTCTGCCCCAGTGACTCCTTGGAGGTTTTTTAAGATTCCTGCATATTCTTCAAGAGCTTTAAGACGTATATGCACTTTATCTATGGAGGAGTGTGTAGTATTATTCATGGAAGATGCCCTTTTGCGCCACTGTGGCGAGATTAGTAAGCGTATTGCGGCGGATATAATAGAGATTGTCAAGATAACGAGAGAGTACGTACTGTTCATATTCAACTCGTTTTTGTTCGTCGCGAACAAAAAGAATGTATCGCGGCGTTATCACAGAGTAACTAAGCAGAAGCGGCGCATCCTGCAAGTCAACCACATCAAGAAAGTCGGTCATTAATATTCTGCTCAATTGTCCGATGTATTCAAGCTTCAAATCAAAGCGCTTATTTTTTTCCAGTCCTTTCTGAAAAAGGATGGCGATGTCAACATCGCTTGTAGGATGGGTTTCTTGTTCGGTCTGGGAACCAAAAAGATATACAACCTCTACGGGTTGAGTGTGAAAATACTCCTTTATTTGTTGTAATTGCATATGGTGTAACATGGTAAAAATATTATATCACATCTGCGGCAATAATAATCAATCATCACGATTCTCAGATATTCAAATGAACCTGTAGTAATTTAGTCCTTGACAATCACAATATCTTGTGTAAAATACGGACAATTGACAATAAAAATCAAGAGTGAGGGGGAGAGTTTTGGCTCAATGATCCCTCCCGCAACCGTCCCCCCCGCCTACGGCGGGAGAAACGGTGCGAAAGCCAACCTTTGTAAAGAAAGGGACGATTTGATCCTTATACGCGAGAATACGTATAGAAAAAGGATACACGATTTTTTCGTATAAAGATCTGATCGTGTCACCTCTCTTTCAGGAGAGGTTTTTTATTCCGATTTAATCGGAATTTATTAAAAGTTTTTTTTGAAAAAAACAAAAATATGTCGAAAGAAATTGATATAAAAATAAATGAGAATGAAGCTCGTGAATTGTCTTTGCGGCAATTAGGATCATTTATGAAAACGTTATATGTTTTTGAATTGGGGAAGGGAGAAATTATTAATTATGTTGATGAAATGGTTCAAGAAGGTAGGAAAGGTGAAGGCAATCACATAGTTCATAGTTTGCATAGTCAAGAAATAACACGATATGATCCTTATGAGTTGCATTATTTTTATAAGCTTAGAAAGTCTGATGTATATCAAGCATGGCATGTTCTATCTTATGCAAGTGAGGATCTTGATAGCATTTTAACGCATATTACTTTTCATGATGCTTTACCTTTTTATGAAGATCACGTAAAAACATTACAAGAAAAAAATGTTAATCCTTCAGGTTTTTTGCTACATGCCATAGATACCTTTGTAAAAACAAAAATAAGCCCAGAAGTGATTAAAGACTTTTTAAATTCCAACGTAGAACGTTTTTCTGACCCAAATCTTTTGCTTAAAACGATGAATAAAAAATTTGACGCGCCCGGAGCAATCAATGCTCTTATTGAGAAATATAGAGATAAAATCGACTTAAGAATTCATCCAATATGTGGTGAAGAAAGCATTTTTAGAAGTTTTGATGATAAAGTAATTGAGGAACATCGAGCGGTTGATAAAGTGTCTCAAAAACTTGAGTATGATTTAGATGAAAAAATTCAGGAAGGGAGTAGAACTCAAAGAGATATTTATGGTGCGTATGAATATTGTGGACTAAGTTGGGAAGATATAGATCCAAGCCTTGATTTTATTCAAAAGGTAGTAGGACTCCACTATATTCCTTCAAACCACGAAGCACTCCTCAAAAAATTATCACAAGGAATGAATCTATATAAATCTAACTATAGCGAGAGACCAATACGTCTTAATAAAGATAGATTGGCTTCTGTTGAATTACAAATAATGCACATGAGTGAATCTTATCCTCAAGAGCTGGAGGGAAAAGGATTAGAAGTTATTGATACAGAAATAGGGAATAAAATAGCGTTTCTTGATGGAGAATGTATTGGTGGAGTAGCGAATTCAGAATTTGGAGAACATGCAACAAACGGTGATGTAGTTGCATGGGTGGTGCGAGAACAGATAGATCAAGATTATTGGCGTGGGTCACAGAGAAGAGATAGAGTGCTTGCATGGAGAAAAGGAAGGAAAATACAGCAGGAGATCTATGAGGATAACGCATGGGCAAAAGAGAGATATTTTTATGTCTCGCCCCCAAAGGTTACGTCTGAAGGCGATGTTGAGATCGTTGTAACAACCGATAATAAGAAAGAAGTAAAAAAAGTGAAAATAGATAAGTAATTTTCACCTATTACAAGTTATATACGGCTTAAAATCACTATGGATAAAGAACGACAAATACCACTACAACAGCTTATTGAGCGAGACGAGCAGGGGAATCTCGTATATACCTTTGAAGGATTTAAAGAGAATCGTTACAATTTTCGACTGTTCAGATTAGAATGGCTCCAAGAAAACAGAACCTTTTTATTACCCTATTATAAAAAAGCTGTAGAAGAAAATCCTGAACTTTATGATAGGATATTGTTTTTTAAAAAAGAGATTGTTGATCCGGCTGTTGATAAATTAGACAGTGTTGTAAATAGTGAAGAATACTTAAAAGGTTCTCGTGAAAAAAAACAAGAACTTGCTCGTAAACTTAAGTTGAGTGAAGAATGCCAAAAGATGGAAACAACAAGAGAAGAACGGTCCAAAGCAGATTATGAGTGGTACCGATTGCTCAAAAAATACGGCGCAGAGGAAAATCAAATGGACATACTACCTTTTCCATCGTCAGAATCAGAAATCGCAAAAATAACTATAGTTATGAAAGATAGGTTTAAGCGTTAAAAAAAAGTTATCAAAATTGAATAAGACTTGAACGACGTCAAAAATTAACATCACAAGTTTATTAAAAGTTTTTTTAAATCAAACCTTATGGAAAAAGGACACAATTCTACAACAGAAATGCCGATTGCCGAACAGCCCCGGCCTATTTTTATCATTGCGCGCACTAACGACTTATTTGAGCAATTTATTCCTGTGATAGCATCTGCTTTACAACAAACAAGCCGTGTGGTTGACGTAAAAACTTTTCCTAAAGAAAGTTCATACGAGGAAATTAATTTATGGTGCAAAAGCAATAGAGGTGATTTATCTAAAAAAGAAATTTTGGCTGATTATACATGTGAAGGAGAAATAGACAATATAGAACAATCATATATTAACTTTGAGAAACTTATATCTAATGCCATCATGCAGACAGTTTTCGGGAAAAACATGTTTGAAGTACTAACAAATTCAGAGGATAGTTTTGAAATGCATGGTCAAGCTATTTTTCAAACATTGGATTTTGTCTTTAACAATAACCCTGATATAAAACCTTCAAAAATGTATATTGTGCGCAATCATCTTACTGATCATTTTCCGTTCCGCTTGAATGATAGTCCCATTTTTTCCCACCAAAATCAACACAATAATCCTCCCGAGTTTCTTACAGAAATTCTTGAAAAATTGACTATCCCAGCAATAGAAACTGTAGATTCAGTGATGGATGTGCCCGAAACCATTTTTGATCCGACTATACATGATAAAATGGCGGTAATGGCAGATAGGCATGAAATGAACAGAAAAAACTATTATTCGTACAAAGATGAACCAAAAACGCAACAACTAGGGAGGCAAGGTAAATTATTTCTTTTGCCATTTGAGTCTTTATATAGTTTACTGAAGCAGGTAGGGCATACAAGAAATAGCGAAGAAGTTGCCGCAAATTTATGCTTCATTGTCAAAGATTTGTTTGATAAATAATCAGAGATTGTCAGTAAATGACACATTCTCGGGCTGTGTAAGATTGAACTAAAGAAGCAGATCGGGAATATTTCTCCAACTGAAGATAGTAATATCGCTTCTTTTTTGTATCTCATCCCCGCCATATACCATACAGGCATGTTGAGCAGAGGTTAGATTCTTCCAATAGTCCAAATTAGTAAAATAATCGTCAGTGATTGTTTTCCCTGATTTGATCTCAATAGGCAGTAATTTTTTTCCCGTTTCAAAAATACAATCAATTTCATGTCCGACTTTATCCCTCCAGAAATAAAACGGGGTTGAGATGCCTCTGTTTAATCTATATTTAAATAGCTCCGATATCACCAATGATTCAAATAAATTACCTTTGAGCGGATGCGATAGAAGCTGTTGGCTATTTTCAATGCGTAAAAGCGACGAAGCGAGCCCGGTATCGTAAAAGTACAGCTTGGGCATTTTTACCAATCTTTTCTTAAAGTTTTTATAATGGGGTTTTAAGAGAAAAATAATAAAACTTGTCTCCAATAGGGAAAGCCATGACTTTGCCGTGTTGTGAGTGATGCCGCAGTCGTTGGCAAGAGAAGACAGATTTAATAGTTGTCCTATATTGCCAGCGCACATGGCGATAAAACGTTGAAATGCGTTGAGATCAGTAATGTTTTTAACCTGTCTTACATCGCGTTCCACATACGTTTGTATGTAGTTCAGATACCAGTCGCGTGGATTGAGTTTCGTCTCGTATAAACGCGGGTAAAAGCCTTGATAAAGATAATGGATATATTCTTTAGACGTATATTGAGTGTATGATAATTCTTCAAGGCTTAAAGGCAACAGATGAAGGATGGCGACGCGACCTGCCAAAGTTTGGCTGATTCCTTGATAGAGAAGAAAATTTTGCGATCCGGTCAAGATAAATTGCCCAGGATTTTTATTTTGGTCTATTACGCCTTGCATGTAAGAGAGTAGTTGAGGTGATCGTTGTATTTCATCAAAGATAATCGGTGGTTGGTACGTGGTAAGAAATCCTCTTGGATCATTTTCTGCAAAACTTCTCGTATCTAAATCTTCAAGAGATATATAGCGCATACGAGGAAAGGTATGTTGCACTAAGGTTGTTTTCCCCGATTGTCGTGGTCCGACAACAGCGACAACCGGAAAGCCTTTGGCCAACTTTTTCAATTGTTTTGTTGCAATGCGTGTAATAAGCATGTATAAATAGTGTATAACAGATATGGACAATTTGTCAATAGGATTTACAATTTGTCCAATATAAAAGATTAGTAATTATATCACTTATAGTATTTTACCTCTTGACATATGTATTTTATGTTATAAAATAGGTTCAATTGAAAATATAAATCAAGAGTGAGGGGGAGAGTTTTGGCTCGATAATCCCTCCCGCAACCGAGCATATCTTAAGAAATATGATGCGGTGCGAAAGCCAACCCTTGTAAAGAGAGGGACGATTTGATCCTAATATACGCGAGAATGCGTATAAAAAAAGGATACACGATTTTTTCGTATAAGGGTTTTATCTAACCTCTCTTTCAGAAGAGGTTTTTTATTCCGATTTAATTTTAACTCCTTCATCACCACGGTGATGGCGCAACCTACAAAAGAAGTGTGTTTTTTTGGTTTGGACGAAAAATAAACTGAAAGCTTGATTCGCCAAAGTTTCATCAATAAAAATGGATATATAAATTGTGGTGAATATCTTTTTATATAAACAGGGAGAAAATAGAGAAAAGATAAAGAGTATCCTCACATCAAGATTTTTTACACCCTATTGAGCGTGCGCCAAAAAAAGATTGAGTCTCAATAGTAGTATAAGAGGCAAATGAAAGTTCTCCCCATGGATAGAATTGTGCGACAAGCGGTAGATTGTGAGTATTATTCCATGATCCTAATAAACGACAGGGGATGACTCTATAACCATTTTCAGCTTTGATATGGTCAAGCCATGCACCTGTACGGTCGTGAAAATCTAAGCTGGCAATGATATAGGCTAAAAGATGCATGCCTTGACGATTTTGTTTTTGAAATGTGGTGCTTAATTCTTGATCTGTAGTATCGGTGTATTGAGGTGTGTCTGACGATTCAATATCAAGCCAGCCATGGATAGCGGTATTTTTTATATTTTGACCAATCGTGTTGTTCCAATAAGAGCTTTTAATCTCGGGATGCATAGAGATTAAGTGGGGGAGAGTGATTTCTTCAGGGTTATAAATAAGCATTCTTTCTTCTGTTCCTAATGTATCAATTTCATCTTGTGTATAGGGGCATGGTTTGATTGTAATTTTATCAAAGTGACCTCTTTCATTCAGACAGTTCCATCGTTTTTGCCAATAGTCAGTCAGAGAGTGGGGAGTGAGTGGTTTATTTTCAAATTCGCGCAGTGCTTCAGAAAGAGTTGGCTCAATAGGGCATGGTTTTACTCTTTTATATAGAGGGATGGGTGAATCTATAAAATTGCACGAATTTTCTTGCATAAGAGCTGTATTATACTCCATTTAATGTTATTTTGAAGGCGAGGTTGGAAGAAGAGGATGAGAAGGGGTTTCTGGTATAGGTTCCCATCCTTCAGGGCATTCATCAGGTACTACAATATCATAAAGATCTTTTTTAATGGTTTCATAAATATCATAATGATCATTTTTAATGGTTTCATATTTAATAGGTTCATCTAATTTGTCAGGCGGTATTGTTTCAGATTGTTTTTTTGTAAGTTCTACTCGTTCATGCACGGTTTCTTTTGACATAAATGATAGTGTACACAATTTTTAGAAAAATGCAAGAGTATGTTCAGGACCTATACATACGATACAGTTGATGAGTTTGTTTTTCAACTTGTAATATAACATATTCAGCAGGTGTTTTATACCCTAACGCCTGATGAAATCTGCGTTGATTGTATTTGGTGTTAAACGCCATACATTGTT
>DATDVH010000043.1:0-5075 GCA_035290045.1 Patescibacteria group bacterium
ATGAGATCAATCTTGACACATTGCTTTCAGGCAATTTTGATGATACTGATATTGAAGTTGGAACGCCCTCACTTTTAACCCAAGTCAAAGCGCAAGTCATGGAAAACGTAAAGGGCAAGAAAATACATATTGTACGTTTTAAGGCAAAAGTTCGTCATCGAAAACGTCAAGGATTTCGCCCATATCTGACAAAACTTAAAATTATACAAATTTAATTTTTATATTTTATAGTGAGTATTGATTTTTAACTTTTCATTTTAAATTTTTAATTTATAACATGGCTCATACTAAAGCGCAAAAAGCGGCGGCAGGCAATCGCGACTCAAGAAGTAAACGACTTGGAGTGAAAATATACGGCGCACAAAAAGCATCTATTGGTAATATAATTATTCGTCAGCGCGGCATGAAGGTAAGGGCTGGAGTTGGAGCACGTGTAGGGCGTGATTTTACCATTTATGCTTCTTTAGATGGCGTGGTACGTTTTCAGAAAAAAAAAGGGATGCAATACGTATCAGTCGCTCCGTCATCATAGTTTCAAATAAATTTATTCCATAGTATGGTTATTGATGACGATCAGACAATTGAAAAAATAAAAACAGAAAAAGATCCTTTCAGAAAAGCACATTTAATTAGATCAAGTATTAAAAGCGGTAAGATAACAATAAAAGATAGCGCTCATCATCTAAATAAAACTTCCTCATATATCTGCCATCTTTTAAGGCTATTACAGCTTCCTACCATAGTCATTGATGGGTATTATTCACGCACTGTCTCGCTGAGTCATTTATTCATCATTTCACGACTAAAAGATCAAAAGGAAGTGATAAAAGCGTATGAATGTGTGTTGATGAACAATTATACAGTACAACAACTTGAAGAATATGTGAGAGAAAAGCTTTACAGCATACATACAGTGGGTGATAGAATTGATCCCCAGACAGTCCAGCGTATTGAAAGATTATTTCAGTCAATAGATTCCAATACCACTGTTTCAACTATTCAGACTCGGATACGTACCTCACTTATTATACGGTTGAAAGGTAGTATGAAAAAAACAAGCGCGTTCCTGCGTACGATTGCTACTCATTTTTGATGACCCCTATTTTTTGCGGAGGGAAATAGCGAAAGAAAACTTTTCCGATAACGTCTTTTACTGGAATAAAACCAAAATCACGGGAGTCAGAAGAGCGGGGACGATTATCTCCCATGACAAAGAGGTATCCTTCAGGGACAGTTGTTTCAATACCGTTTTGTATAAATCCTCCTTCAAAAAGAGTTGTTGGGGCAGAAATATATGGTTCCTGTAATATATGTCCGTCTACAAGTACGGTGCTATTGATGATTTTAACTTTTTGACCGTGTAGTGCAATTACTCTTTTTATAAAATCAATCTCTGGATTTTTGGGGGATTTGAACACAACGACATCGTCTTGCTCTGGCCCACGCATTTTATAGATGATTTTACTTGTTAGGATATAGTCGCCGTTTTCAAACGTTGGCTCCATTGATGCGCCTTTGACTTGATGAGGGCTGAGAATGAAAAGATAAATGACAATAAAAATTGATCCCACAAAAATGATTGTTTCCAGTATATCCATGACAAAGGTTAAAAGTTTTTTAAATATATTCATACAGTGATGAATTATTATAGAGGATTATATAGTACAAAAGCAATTTGTTTTTGTATACTGTATGATATAGTGCGGCCGTTTAGCTCAGTGGTAGAGCGTTGCATTCACATTGCAGATGTCGGAGGTTCAAATCCTCCAACGGCCACAGATGGATTCATTACTTTTCTAAAAAATATCAATGAATATAAAAAAGGATTTGAGTTGTGTGATTTTATCAAAAAACGAAGAGAAAAATATTGAACGGGCGATCAAGTCATCTACATTTTGCGATGAGATTATCGTGATAGACGATTATTCAACCGATAAAACAGCGAGTATCGCAAAAGAACTTGGAGCGATTGTTTTTCAACGAAAATTAGAGAACGATTTTGCCACGCAGAGAAATTGTGCGATGGAAAAGACGAAGGGAGAGTGGGTATTATTCATTGACGCGGATGAAGAAGTTACTGCTGAATTAAGGTGCGAAATTATCACAATAACTTCAAAGTCTTTCGCAAAGCGGCAAAAAGACCAAAGTCAAAAGTTAGTAGTAGCCTATCAGATGGGACGGCGTGATATTTTTTGGGGGAGAGAAGTGCGTCATGGAGAGGTGCGACAGATGCGATTTATTCGTTTAATGAAAAAAGAATCAGGTACTTGGAAAGGAGCAGTTCATGAACAGTTTCATACACATTTGAAAACAAGCTCATTAAAAAACTTTTTATTACATTATCCTCATCAATCAATTGATGAGTTTTTATCTGAAGTGAATAGATATAGCTCAATACGGGCAGACGAATTGTATGTTCTTGGTAAAACTTCATCTATCATATCAATCATTTTTTATCCATTCGGAAAATTCATAGTCAACTTTTTTTTTAGACTTGGTTTTCTTGATGGACCGTCGGGCTTTGTCTACGCATTTATGATGAGTTTCCATTCGTTCTTAGTACGAGCAAAATTATTTCTTATTCAACATAAAAAGTGAACTACCTTATTTACTTTTTTTTTCTATCTTTATCTTTTGGGCAGTTAGAACGAATTTCCTTTCTTGATCAAAGTGTCAATATATATTTTCATGATATCATTATTCTTTCAATAATTATTTTTTATGCAGTTAAGAATATTTTGACACGAAAGGTTGATGTACGAGAAAAGCTGGATTCTATAGAGAAAGCAGGTGTGATATTTCTTGTTATTCTTTTTTTATCCCTTATCAATGGTTTTTGGAGATTTACTTTTTTGCAGAATATAGTTGGATTTTTATATTTTGGCAGATTATGTATGTATTTCATATTTTATTTTATTCTTACTCATTGGATACATTATCACAATAAACAAAGTCAAAATGCAATTCGTATGGGTATGATCTTGTTTGTAGTTTCAACAGTCGTTTTTTCTTATATCCAATTTTTTTTGTACCCGAATTTGAGAAATTTGTCATATCTCGGATGGGATCCGCATTATTATCGTGTGTTCGGTCTTTTTTTTGATACGAGTACTGCAGGCATTGTATATGTGATGCTATTTTTTTGGCTCATTTCACAAAAACATTCGTATAAGTCTTTGGTAGTAATAGGAAGTATTAGTTTATTTGGATTGATTTTATTTACCTATTCAAGAAGTATTTATATTACTTTTGGTATTGTATTCACACTATTTTTCATAAAAAGAATTTCTCCATTAAAAATGCTATTACTTGTATGCGTTTTTATACTGATGGTCTTCATTATGCCCCGACCGAACGGATATGGCGGAGAACTGATGCGAACATATAGTATTACCACTCGGATGAATGATTATAAGGAGGGTTTGAAACTATGGTTAAGAAAACCTTTGCTTGGATATGGATACAACAGATTACGATCTTTTACAAAGAGACCTGATAATATAAGTCATGCAGGAGCTTCGTTTTCATCAAGCTATATGACTATTTTAGCTTCATCTGGGTTGATTGGATTATTGGTTTTTCTTTATCTTCTTTATCTTTTTTTTAGGAATGCAGGTTTTAATGGGAAACTGTTGATTTTTATTGTCGCTTTCTCTTCGCTTTTTGACAATATTTTTTTGAACAATTTTATTTTGACTATCTTTTTAATGCTGATGACAATTATCTAATTCTCTTTTTGATAATAGAGAGTCATCTCTTTTGTCTCGCGATTGTCTGCGATGTCTTCTGCTATAATCGTTATGTGGTTTTCTCCTTCTTTTAGTTTGAATGTAAATGAAAATTTCCCTTCTCCGTCGACGATAACTGGTATATTGTTAATGCGTATTGCGATTTCGTTTTCGGTACTGCCTTCAATCTGTATTTCACTTTTTGAGGTTTTGTCCAAATCATGAGGAGAGGTGATCTCAAGGGAGGGTTTTTCATCCTTATAGATGATCGTATGTAATCTTGATTTTTTAGTTGTTTTTGTAACGGGGTCGTTCATAACTAACGAAACAGTGTTGCTTCCTTTTTCAAGGGTTACAATTACCTCAAACGTCTCCTCATCAGGTATGATTTCCTTTTGTTTAAGCTCATTGATATAGATTGATAGTTTTTTTTTCGGAGTTGAACGAATTTGTAGAGCTATTTCTGGAGTATTGGTAGCAGTTTGTACATTGAAAATCTCTGGTGGAAGAATAGTATCTGGCGTATTTGAGCTGATGTCTTGAGTTTTTTTATTCTTTTGAGTCAGATTGACGATAAAAAGAGATGTTCCAATCAACAGTTTTATCCCAATTGTCGCAATAAATATAATAAGTATTACTAATAAAAAAAGATAGCCTATGATTTGTGAACGGTATTTTTTTTGCTGATGTCTTTGCAGTCTTCCCATAGATTTTTTTACTTTCTATTATGAGCCAGCGGTGGGAATTGAACCCACGACCTTTGCTTTACGAAAGCACTGCTCTACCCCTGAGCTACACTGGCAAGCCACGGGTTGGTCAGTAATGTGCTGTAATTATAGCATAGTATCCCGATTGATTTTTTTTATGATACACTGATCACTAATTATTATTATACATTTTTTGCCTGTCGAGGACAGGTTACATATTAAATAGTATGAAAGATGAAGAAAAGAAAGAAGAAATATGTCCGCAGTGTGGTGCGCCTTTAGGAGAGATTACCTCTACTCCATCAGGAAGGCAGTTGCAACGATGTTCAAAGGGATCGTGGAATGAAGAGAGCAGAAAAGTAGAAGGGTGTCCTTATGTTCGTTGGCTTGCGGTGCCAGAGCAAACTTTGGATGAAAAATGTCCAAAATGTCAGTCGCCTTTAGTGCTTAAAGTAACGCGATTTAATAAAAAAATGAAAAAGTGTTCTACGAATACGTGGGATCCAGCGACACAAACTGCCTCAGGGTGTGATTATATTGAGTGGATAGGAGGTCCGACGACTGAACAATTAGAAGAGGATTGTCCGAAGTGTAGTGAGAAACTCGTCATGATGACGACGAGTGCAGGCAAAAAACTTAA
>DATDVH010000044.1:0-2527 GCA_035290045.1 Patescibacteria group bacterium
TCAAGGTTCAACAACTGACAGTAATGTAGTCAAAAATGATCTGAATGCAACAGATATTATCTTATGCGCATCAAATGGATCATTGAAAGTGACTGTTGGATCAGCATCAACAACCACGACGACTGCCACCGTGCCGACTGCAACACCTGTAGCAGTTGCAACAAATGCGCCTATTCCAACAGCAGTGCAGACTGCCGCTGTGCCGCAAGTGCTCCCCAAAAGCGGTGTATTTGAAAATATCACTCGGTATGCGACGCCAGGAGTCGTATTAGTCATTATTGGTTTTGGTATGCGTTTGCTTTTATAATACAGAGAGTATGAAAAAAATGCCGTTATTTTTAAAAATAAGTATTATCGGTGCAGTGATGGCAGGAGTTGGTTTTTTCATTTTTCAGTTTTTCCAAAACTCTCTTACACGCGCGGTAGATACTGCTCCTCATTCAGTTGATATCACTGATATTACTGAAAACAGCGCTCACGTCGTATGGACGACTGATCGTGAGAGTCAGGGAGTAGTAGAGTACGGTACCTCTCCAACATCTTTGAGCTTTTTTGCTCCAGAGGGTGAAAAAACAGCAAAACATTCGGTTCCTTTGACTTTATTATCTGAAAATACGAGTTATTATTTTCGGATAAAAGTGGGCGATAGTGCGTATGATAATGCAGGAGTACCATGGACATTTTCCACAAAAGGAACTATTGAGTCTTCCACACCAATTCAACCGACTGAATCTGTTGTCGTAGGAGATTATGAGAGTTGTCTTCAAGAGACTGATTGTGATATGATTAAGGAAAAGATTGCTACACAGGAGTGTCTTGCGATCCACTATAGCAGATGTCTTCAAAGCAAGACAGAAGCAGTAGAATAGATTCTCTCAATAGAGCAGTAATTTCTCCAAAAAAAATAGTATAGGATTAATGATAGATGAAAGCATTGAATGACCGTTGATTGGTATAAGTAGGGCAAGCAAAAAAAATATTCCATATTTTTCCAATTGATACCATTCGCGTGCGCGGTTTTCAGGCAGTATACCGCCAACCACTTTGAAGCCGTCAAGAGGCCCAACAGGAATAAGATTAAAAACCCCAAGAAGTAGATTAAATGATATAATCGGGACAAAAATGATTTGTCCTATAAAAAATAATTGCGACAGTTTAAAAAAAATGAACAATTTGAGAAGAAGAGCACAAATAATGGCAACACTGAAATTAGAAATAGGTCCCGCGATTGAGATAAGTGCCGTATCGCGTCTTGGATTTTTTAGATTAAATGGATCAAACGGAACTGGTTTTCCCCATCCAAAGCCAAAAAGAAACAAGAAAAACATGCCATAAAGATCAATATGAGCCAATGGATTAAGGGTAATTCTCCCCATCAACCGTGCAGTTGGATCACCGAGGTAATCTGCGGTTTTCGCGTGAGCATATTCATGAATGGCGATAGTAAATAAGAGTACAGGGATGAAGATGATAAAAGAAAGCGGGTTATTGGTTAGTTGATTAAGCATTTGAATTATATAAAATATAAAAGATAAAATTTAAAAAATAAATACAATAAAATCAAAAATTGATTTATAAGTTCTTATATGTTATATTATACTTTATAAATGTCATTTTTTATATTTTATATTTAATTTTTCATTTTTATATATGTCAATCTGTTATCATTGTGAAAAAGGAGTGATGTTTGGGAGGTCGCATACACATAAGCGTGGAGTAGCAGGAGGACGTTGGAAAAAGCGTGCCCCCAAAACCCAACGGCTTTTCCGTCCTAATCTGCAGAAAATCATGATTATGGAAGATGGGGATGCAAAGCGAGTACGTATTTGCATGAAATGTTTGAAGCGCGTAAAAAAAGACATGAATGATAAAAAAATGCCTTTTCTTCAGCTTTTCCGCCGTACAGGAGAATCAGTTACTCTATAATTGGCCTTTAATTTACATCTTATATATCTCACTCGCGTACGATCGTTCATTTGTGGTATAGTGGCAAAAGGCACAGGTGAGATTTTCACCTTGTTTTTTCCTTATATTTTCTATATCGTTAATTTGTTATGTTCTTCATCAAGCATAGAAAATACAAAATAAGCTTTCTGTTATTTTTCTTACTCTGTGGCATTGTAGGATATCGTCTTGTATCATCCCATATAAACAAGGTTCGCGCACAATCGTCGCAAGGCGAGATCCCGTACGCGGGAGAGTCTAGTTCAATCTCGCCGACACCGTCTATTGACCCTTCATCTACTTCTACTGTTCCCGATATCAATCCAGAATCTCTTCGTGATCCAGACGCATTCAAACTTGATCAGCAGATCAAACAGGCGACGCGTGAACTTCTTAAAAGTACTGATACCTCCACTGGCGAGAATAAAGCCTCATATAGAAAAACACTCATGAAACAAGCAATCAAAAAATATCCGTATGTATTTTTAGGGAATGTGTTGACTTCATCTCAAACTTCGTCGCTTGATGAGAAACTGCTACAATATGTTGAAAAACCATTGACCCTATCTAACGCAGAACTTGG
>DATDVH010000045.1:0-10767 GCA_035290045.1 Patescibacteria group bacterium
TACGTCTTGAATCTGAGGCAGATTCAAGCACATCATCAGAAGGACAATTTATTATGTCTCGATTGGCATACGATATCGGAAGAGCAAATGCTGTTCTTATTCCGACTGTATTAGGAGATCAAACTAATTCCTTACAATTGACAATAAGCGGAATTAATTATAACTATGTTATTAACAGTAATAATTTAACGTTAACAGATGCTATAGGTACTGAAAAATTAAATACAACAGATACTCGTATATCCAATCTGACATTTACACGATTAGGAAATACCAGTGGGAAAAATACGATACGCTTACAGTATGCTATCACTAGTAGCGTATCGCGTATATCAGGTCCCCAAGTTGAAAATTTTCAGACGACAATTGGACTACGATGAAAAAAAGAAATGGCCAAGCTCTCATAACTTTTTTAATTTTTACTGTTGCCTTATTTATTATTAGTATGGCATCAATCATAATCATGGTTATTAACACCCAAACCTCCACAAAATTTCAACAAAGCTTCACTGCTTTATATACTGCAGAGAGCGGAGTAGAAAATGCACTATTACGATTGTTAAGAAATCCAAATTATATCGGAGAAATTGTACCTATAGATACAGGAAATGCAACTATCACTGTAACCGATATCGGAGGAGGGCAAAAACAAATAGTATCAGTAGGAAAAAGTTATACCATTTTAAGAACATTGCAAATTGTTGTCAGCTATATCGACAACATTCTTACTGTTGTTTCGTGGAAAGAAATATAAAATAAATAGTATGCAAAAAAATATCTCTATTATCTATCTTGATAGGAATAAATTTTATTGTATATTCCCTCAACAAATAGATAATCCTATTCTATACAATTTTTCTCCTCAGACCGTTAAAGATTTTGAAGTTTTGAATAAAGACTTATTATATAGTGAAATACATGCTTTTATAAAAAAAAATCGCCTGTCACCATATCCAGTCATTATTATTCTTTCCAATACTGTTATTTTTGAAAAGGACCTATCAGAAACTAACCCCAAACAATTATCAGAAGAAATAACATTATTTTTAGAAAAAATTCCTTTTGAAACTATCGTGCATAAAATAATCAAAATTAATAAAAAAACAAAAGTAATCGCAACAAATAAAATTTATCTTGATTTGTTCAAAGACGCATTTGAGAGGGATCAGTGTAAAATACTTCTTGTATTGCCAGAATCTGTATGCGATAATCTCATATCTCAAAAAGGATTAAATAGAGAAGTGATAAAAAAAATTATTGACCATACAGACTCTCTCAAACAACACGATTTATCACATGTGAAAAATCCACATATTCTTTCCAAACCTCATGAGTCAGTTCTAACAATACCTGAAATAAAATCGCATACACGCTTGATTATGTTATTATTCGTTTTTACTGTACTCATGGGTACTTTGATCTTACTATTTTTCATTTCAAAAAACTCATTCAAGAATACAGTGCCTAAAAAGACAATAAAATCAAACAAACTTACACCATCTTCAACTTCTATCCCTACTTTACAAACAACTTCTATTATGGAAATACCTCCTCCATTAGGAGAACTAACTCCACAAGTTGAATCATCAATATCCGCTTCGTTTTAAAAGTTAATAGACTATTTTGCCGCAGATCACAATGTAATTGTTCTCTATGAATAAAAAAACAGCATCCTTTTGCAAGATGCTGTTTTTATAACTTAAAGAGCTACGTTTTTATCGTGTAACCGAGATAGCCGCGCTCAATTCAGATCCAGGAGCCGCAACAGTAATTCTGTTGTCGGTTCCGCTTCTGACTACAGTGTAGTTAGTATTGTATGGAGGAGCAACTATAGTACAGTCAGTAACAGGTGTACCATTATTCGTCTGTGGATCAACAGGAAGAGCGGCTAAATACTGTGTCACCAAAACAGAACAAATATCTACTCCTGTCCCCGCGGCAATAACTGCCGCATCATTGGTAAGTGTTTTTATGGTGCCATCAATACCAGCAGGAGCAATACCCTTATTATCTGCCATACTTTGATTAATCGCATTTAAAATAGCATTAACATCGCTTGATCTTTTCGTATTGTTTGCTTGAGAGAATTGACGTTGCGGATTGATCGCGATTAACGTAATTGCTAATAAGACCGCAAGAATACCAATGACTACCAACAGTTCTATGAGAGTGAAACCTTTTGAATTTTTGTTCATAGTTTTTATAGTTATGAATTTATAATAATATAATCTACTTCTAAAGTAACATATATAAAATAACTTGTCAAGTGGTTTACACAAAATGTTTTAGATCATTATGACAGTCTAATACTTATATTGATTCGGTCATCATTTATGGCTTGATAAAGAAACATTCTTTTAAAATCTTTGCCAAATTTATCTATGGTTTGTTTTGTGATTGTAGTATTATTTTCCAAAAAAATGTTTGCTTTATATTTTTTGTCATCAAAAAATCTCCTATAGGAATCTTTGAGTAAATTATTGATTTTAATTCGTGTTTTGGTTTCTTTTTACATGGTTTTTGTGGCGCGTACCGGATTTGAACCGGTGATTTGTTGGATGAGAACCAACTGTCCTAGTCCACTAGACGAACGCGCCGTATCGTTTGACTTTTTACTCTCAATTCAGTATAGTTTATCATAATGACATTCTTAAATAGTACATATTGATAAGAGTATCATTTTTTATGAAAACTCAGATATTATTAACTCAAGAAGGATATGATACGTTAACTCTTGAATTAAAACAATTAAAAGAAGTAAAACGAAAAAAAGCAATTGATCGTCTTCAAAAAGCACGAGAGATGGGAGATCTGTCAGAAAATAGTGAATATGTAGCCGCGAAAGAAGAGCTCTCATTTATTGAATCTCGCATTCTGGAAATTGATGATAAATTAAAAAAAGCTCAGGTGACCAATCATCACTACAATGCACAAAAAGTTGAGATAGGATCTCGTGTAGCTATAACATCTGAAGGAAAAACAGAAACGTATATGATCGTCGGTGATCTGGAGACTGATATTGCAGTTGGCAAACTCGCATATACGTCTCCTTTGGGCAAGGCATTGATAGGGAGAAAAACAAATGAGGAGTGTATAGTGAAAGCGCCAGCAGGACTGATTGCATACAAAATTATCTCTATTCATTAGGCCGCATCCATAAATGACTTAACTCTATGATCTGGGTTGATCGTGAAGTAAAAAAAATAAAAGAAAGACGACGTTCGCTTGAGTGGGTTGATGATATGAAAACTCCCTCAGGGAGAATTCATGTTGGAGCGCTTCGGGGGATCGTCATTCATGATATGATACACAAAGCTCTTCAACAAGAAAAAATAAAGACACGATTTACCTATGTATTTGAAGATCATGATCCAATGGATGCTATTCCTTCATATCTTGATTTTAGAAAATGGGAACAATATGCTGGTATGCAATTATATACAATACCTTCTCCTGTGTCTGGATATAAAAGTTATGCAGAGTATTATGCGTTTGAGTTTCAGAAAGTATTTGAGTCAATCAATTGTCATCCTCATATCATATGGGGGTCAGAATTGTATCTATCAGGAAAAATGAATGGAGTCATACGAGAAATGCTTGATCATGCTGATACAATAAGAGATATTTATAAACGTATTGCACGAGCAGAGAAATCTTCGGATTGGCATCCATTTCAAGCAGTGTGTCAAAAATGTCAAAAAGTTGGAACCACACATGTATATGATTGGGATGGAAAAATGGTTTCGTATCGTTGTATGCCGCAGATGGTGGCATGGGCAAAAGGGTGCAGTCATGAGGGAAAAATCTCTCCTTTTAATGGAAACGGAAAACTTGCTTGGAAAGTGGAATGGGGCGCCAAATGGAAAGTGATTGGTATTACTATAGAAGGAGCTGGAAAAGACCATATGTCAGCAGGAGGTTCATATGATATCGCATCTGCAATCTGTCATGAAGTGTTAGATTATCCGGTACCCTATTCGCTTCCCTACGAATGGTTTATCGTCGGAGGTCGCAAAATGTCTTCTTCCAAAGGAGTTGGTGTTTCTGCTCAAGAAGTATCTACCTTTCTTCCGCCTGATATTTTACGATTTCTCATAGTGCGTACACCTATTGGTACGGCGCTTGATTTTAATCCCTATCAGAAAAATACTGTTTTTAATATTTTTGATGATTTTGATCGGTGTATGAATGCGTATTATATCATGCAGGAAGGAACGATTCCTGAAGGTAAAAAAGGTGAAGTTATTGCGGATTTCAGTCGTATAATTGAGTTGTCTGCTGTAGCACTTCTTCCTGAAAAGCGTCTTTTTTTACCACGATTTCGTACTATTGTGAATCTCATAAAGGAAAAAAAAGATCTTGTATCTTTTTTTACAGATAAAAAAGGAGACGAACTGACGGTACGAGAGAAAAAATTATTAAAAGAACGTATACGTTTTGGACATATTTATTTACGTACATATGCACAATCGTCAGAGATAAGTCCCTCAGCGAGTTCACAGCAATCGCGATTTGTCTATACTTCAGAGCAGAAAGATTTTTTACGACAAGTCGTTACAGTACTATCTTCAAAAACGACTTCAAAGGAGACAATGAATACAGCGCTTATGAACGTATTAAAAAAAAACAATTTTGATCCATCAAAAGTATTTCCTGCTTTATATTATGTTCTCACTGGTTTAACATACGGTCCTCGCGCAGTGGATATGATAATGAAGATAGGAGTAACTACCGTACGTAAAAAAATAAAAAATAGTCTATCATAAAAATATGTCTATCGTCAAGCATGGCTCTGTCAATCGTCAGAAAGCACTATCAATACTACGTGCTCACGTAAAGAATCAAAATTTATTTCGTCATTGTTTGTCAGTTGAGGCCGTGATGCGCACTTTAGCACTTCATTTTAATGCGAATCAGGAAAAATGGGCATTAGCAGGACTTTTACATGATGCTGACTGGGAAGAGACAAAAGACGATCCATCCCAACATACGAGAAAAACTATTCAGTGGGCAAAAGACGCTGGTTTTGATGACAAAGAATTATTTACCACTATACTTTCACATAATCATGCGCATAATGGTGAAGCTGAACCAAAAAATATCATGGAATGGTCGCTTTATATCTGTGATGATTTGACTGGTCTAATCGTAGCAACTACATTGATTATGTTAGATAGGAAATTATCATCAGTGACTGTACCAGCTGTTCTCAAAAAATTCGGTACTCGTTCGTTTGCCTCTGGAGTGGATAGAGAACACATTAGTTTATGTACTACCAAGCTACAAATAAGTCTTGATCGTTTTATTGGACTCGCTATTCGTGCTCTGCAGGATATCGCTCCTGAATTAGGATTATAAAAAATAAGGTATACTATCTTTATATGTTATCCATAGATTATATACGGAAAAATAAAGAAAAAGTCATTCAGAATGCGATGAATAAAAATAGATCAGTTGATATTGACCAACTTCTCACACTTGATGATACTCGTAAGTATTTGATGACAGCTATCCAAAAACTTCAGGAAGGGAGAAATGTTTTGTCACGGCAGACTGTAAACAATAATATAAAAGCAACCGAGTTGAGCTCGATAAAAATAAAGGGTAAGGAGATTAAACAAAAATTAAAAGAACTGGAAAAAAAGCACAATGATATAGAAATTTTATTTCAAAAGGAACTTTCTTTCGTCCCAAATGTAGCATATGACGAAGTACCTATCGGTAAAGACTCATCAGGTAATGTTGAGATAAAAAGAAGTGGGGATATTCCGAAGTTTTCATTTGAGCCTTTATCGCATTTTGAATTAGGAAAAAAACTTGATATTATTGATCTTGAGCGAGGCACCAAAGTGTCTGGATTTAGAGGGTATTTTCTCAAAAATGAAGGAGCCCTGCTTCAAATGGCTTTGTTGTGGTATGTGTTTCAAAAATTATCAACAAAAGGATATGCGCCGCTTATCGCTCCATCAATCGTAAAAGGTTTTTCTCTTTTTGGATCAGGTCAATTCCCGTGGGGAGAAAAGGAAGTCTACAAATTAAATGACGAAGATGCGTATTTGGCCGGGACTGCCGAAGTACCGGTAACCGCTTATTTTTCTGGTGAGATTCTTGATGAAAAAACGTTACCGAAAAAATTTGTCGCGTTTTCTCCGTGTTTCAGACGCGAGGCAGGTTCATATGGCAAAGATACGCGTGGATTATATAGATTGCATGAGTTTTGGAAGATTGAACAAGTCATTATTGCCAAAGATGATATTGGGGAAGCAAAAAAACTGCATGAAGAACTTCAGACTAATACAGAAGAAATCCTCAAAGAATTGGGATTGCCCTATCGTGTGATGTTGATGTGCACAGGAGATATGGGTGAGCCGCAGATGAAAAAATATGATACTGAAGTATGGATGCCGTATCGTAAAGGGTGGGGAGAGGTTGCGTCAAATTCAATCATGGGCGATTTTCAAGCGCGGAGATTGAACATCAAATATAGGAGACAAGATAGATCAACTGCCTATTGTTATACGTTAAACGATACCGCCATCCCCTCGCCTCGCATTCTCGTTGCAATCTTGGAGAATTATCAACAGAGAGATGAAAGCATAATTATTCCACAAATTTTACAATCTGTGGTTGGATTGGACACTATATCCCGTAAAAACTTTTAACTTTTTATATATGATCTTCATAGAACCTCAACCCATACAAAGAGAAAATCCTGCACGTATGTTTAACCACCGTTTCAATATAAAAAAAGTAGATATTGATATCCCCGCAACCCAAGTGTGTCTTCTTGATGAAAAGATTCTCACTCAAGGTCCTGATAATGAAGGTGAAGGAGGAAAATTTAAGGGGGATATTGACAAGTTAAAAAAATACACGGGTGATTTTTGGCCGGGACAATTCAGACATGATTATTCTTCCACTATAAACGGTGCTCATTATTTTTTATCGCCAATCTTTCAAGATAGTGTTTTTGGTTGTCCAGCAATTTTGGCGTTATTAGAACCTAACCTACGATATCGTACAAAGGAATTTTACGGGGCGTCATGGAAAAAGGAAAAATATAATTTTAATGTTTATTATCAGTCTCAATCTCATGGCGTATGGCGTATTGTTCATGGGTTTGGTCTCGATAGCGGACGACTTTTTAAAGCATATCCGGAACATGCCCTTAACCTACCGAATACGTTACAGGTGGTTTTAGGAAAAATAACACATTCAAATCATACTAAAAATCAACTGGAAAAAAAAGATTTCATATCGTTTGTTGCTCCAATCTATAAATGGTCATTTAATGAATATGGTACCTTCCGTCAGCATTTTCAAGACAAGGATGCATGGACTAAAGGATTTGTTGACATGAGTCCAATTCAATGTATGAAAATTGATTTATTAGATGAGACTCCCATAACAATAAAAAGTTTCAATGGTACCGAATATGTAAAGCCAGAGATGATCAGGTTTAAGAATGAGGGATATAATCCTCAATATGCTAAAATCATTGCGGAATTTATTACGATGAGAAAACCTATCGGTTTTGAAAAAGAAACTATCTATGGGAAATTACTGTCATCAAATAATAGCGAAATAGAATATCTTTTTTTTCACAATGAATACGGAAGTGTATGGATTGGAAATATAGAAATGCGTAATCAAGCAATACATCCGTATTTAGGAGTGATAGAAACTCCGATAGACGTGACATCTGGGCTGATGATGCCTGCGGTAGCTTATAAAGAAGAAATTCCTCAAGGTTATGATACATTACTTCCATTAGAAAAAAAAGGAGGGTGGTTACCTTATGCTGATTGTTCAACTTACTTAAATAAAATACCCATGATTCAAGAATTTAAAAAATATTTTGGTGTTTAAATCAATATGTTTTCATTTTTTAAAAAACTATTTGACTACAATCAAAAAGAAATTGATCGGTTGAGTAAAATCGTTGATGATATTAATGCGCAAGAAGATCGTGCGCGCGTGCTTAAAGATGAAGAATTTGCTCAAGAGACACAGAAGTTAAAAGATCAAATTCAGTCAAAGGAAAAGCGTCTTGATGAAATACTACCGTGGACATATGCGCTTGTTCGTGAAGTGGCGCGGCGTGTACTGGGCGAACGGCATTTTGATGAGCAGCTGATCGCGGCTGTAGCGCTTCATGAAGGAAAGGTAGTAGAGCAAAAAACAGGTGAGGGAAAAACTCTCTCATCTACCGCGCCTTTATATCTGAATGCCTTATCAGATAAAGGAGTTCATCTGGTGACGGTAAATGATTATTTAGCTCGCCGCGACGCAGGATGGATGGGACAGGTATTTCATATGCTAGGGATTACGGTATCTGCGATCATATCTGATCATTCTTTTATGTATGACCCAGAATATATTGATGATACTGCAACTGATTGGAGATTGAGAAATCTACGTGAGATCACCCGCAAAGAAGCGTATGAAACAGATATTACCTATGGCATCAACTCTGAATTTGGGTTTGATTATTTACGTGATAATATGGCGACTTCCCCAGAAGAATTAAAACAGCGTGATTTCTATTATGCGATCATAGATGAGGTTGATTCGGTGTTGATTGATGAGGCGCGAACTCCCCATATTATATCAGCTCCTTATGACGAGGATACTTCAAAATATTATCAATACGCAAAAATAGTTCATCAATTAGAGATTGCCTTAGACTATGTGATTGATGAAAAATTGCATACTGCGCATTTGACTGAAGCGGGAATTCTTAAAATTGAACAATTGACCGGCGTCTCAAATATGTATGAAAAAGATTTTGACTCGTTATTTCATATTGAAGCGGCACTGAAGGCGCAAACGCTTTTTAGAAAAGACAAAGAATATATTGTTGCCAATAATGAAGTGGTGATCGTGGATGAATTTACTGGAAGACTTTTGCACGGCAGACGTTTTTCTGAAGGATTGCATCAGGCTATTGAAGCAAAAGAAAATGTTACGATAAAACGTGAATCAAAGACATTGGCAACTGTCTCTCTTCAGAATTATTTCAGAATGTATGACAAACTCGCCGGGATGACAGGTACCGCGGCGACTGAAGCAGAAGAATTTCACAAGATATACAAACTTGAAGTGATTACGATACCCACGCATCGTCCTTTGGTGCGGAAAGATCACTCGGATATTATATACAAGACTGAAAAAGGAAAATTTAACGCGCTTGTTGAAGAGATAGCTCGTCAGTATGAGACAGGTCGTCCAATATTAGTAGGGACTACCGCGATTGATAAAAATGAACTTCTTTCAACACTGCTCAAAAGAAAGGGAATACCTCATGAAATGTTGAATGCAAAAAATCATGAAAGGGAGGCATATATCATCAGTAATGCAGGACGTAAAGGGGCTGTGACTGTAGCGACAAATATGGCAGGACGGGGTGTTGATATTATATTGGGAGGACAACAACCGAATAAATATCAAATATCAAAAATAAAAAATAAAAAATTAGAAAGTGTATTTGAAACGGAAATGAGAGAATGGAGGAAAGATCATGAAGAAGTTGTCTCGTTGGGAGGTTTGTATGTGATAGGCACGGAACGGCATGAATCAAGGCGAATTGATAATCAGCTTCGGGGTCGGTCAGGTCGCCAAGGCGATCCTGGTGAAACTCGATTTTTTGTCTCTCTTCAAGATGAGATGATGCGTATTTTTGGAGGAGAACACGTCTCAAAACTTATGACTTTTTTCAAAATACCCGAAGATCAACCACTTGAACATGCGATTGTATCAAAAGCGCTTGAACAAGCGCAGGTGAAAGTTGAGGGATTTAATTTTGATATACGTAAACATCTTGTTGATTTTGATGATGTGTTGAATAAACAACGCGAGATACTCTATATGCAGAGAAAAAATATTTTATCTATAGGAACGCGCGATTCATATGAAGATTTTACCAAAAAGATTGACAATCTTTTTAAGGAAGAGGTGGCGCATATTATCGCAAATCATACAATTGGACTGGACGAACCACGTACAGAAGAGATGATAGATGAATATATGACTATTGTGCCTGTAGAAAAAGATAGTTTTCGTGACAAGATTAAAGGGAGTGATATGGAGAAAATATCTGAATTATTAAGGAGCCATCTTGAGGATATATATCACGCAAAAGAACAGAAGATAGGTAAAGAGATATGGGTTGAAATCGTCAAAAATATTTATTTAAGCACTATTGATACCTATTGGACAGAGCATTTGACTGCGATTGAAGATTTGCGCGAAGGTATTAATTTGCGTGGATATGGACAACTTGATCCGCTTGTTGAATATAAAAATGAAGCCTACACCATGTTTGAAAAGCTCCTTTCAAATATTGATTATGATTTTTCAAGAAGGATTTTGAGAATAGAAGTAGCACAAGATTCATCTACACAAAATAGATCAAAATTTTCTCAATTGCATTATCAATCGGCTTCAGCTATCAATCCGTTCAGTCTTGGAGATGGAAAATCCTCTTCTCCACAAACTGCTTCACTTCATGAGCTTAAGGTAATTCCTCCAGGGGTTCAAAAGCAGAAAATTGGGAGAAATGATCCTTGTCATTGCGGTTCAGGAAAAAAATACAAGAAGTGTCATCTGAATAAAGATTAATTTTTACTCTTTTTTATCCGATTTTTTTAGTTCTTGACAGTAAGTTGTATTCATAGTAAGCTTTTGTATATGGAAAGTATCGGTGCTTCAGGTAAATCTACTCACTCATCACAGTCCAATTCAAAGGCGTTTATTGATCCTTCATAT
>DATDVH010000046.1:0-2297 GCA_035290045.1 Patescibacteria group bacterium
CTCAAACTCTTTGTGATTAATAACTGGAGCAAAATGAAACTCAAGATCTGGTCGAACTTTTTGTACTTTTTCTAGTACTGAAAAAAGAATAGAAAATTGCCGAGGTGTAATACAACTTCCGGTCCAACACATTTTATTTCCGGTACGTTTTTTATATCCAGATATATATAGTGATAATGTAAACTGATTGGAGTTTGGAATATAACTTGTAATCACTTTCTGATGTTTTTTCTTGTATTCCACAAGTCCTTCGCACACCGCCCAAACATAATTCGAATTTTTGCTACTTAATTCATCTGCTTTCTCATACAAAAATTGCATAATAGAGTTTGTGAAACGATGTTGATTAAAGTCAACACAATAAAAAACTAAATCAAATGTGAAGAATTTTTTCAGAAAAACGAGCGGAATAGTTGATAGGGGGTCGACACCGATATAGATGACTTTTTTGTTTTTATTTTTTTTCAAATACTTTCGTGTTTTGACAAAGATTAAGAAAGTATCGAGTATATATTTGAGAGGAGCAATTTTTCCGAGCAATTTCGGGAGAACCACTTTCTTTTCTTTTTTCCATGCACCGACCAAGACAGGGTAATCGTATTCGTTCAGTGGAATTTGAAGCGTCTCGACTTTCACCTTTGCATTTGTAAGTCCATTACACACAGAGGAATAGGGCCCTTCAAGGGCATCGAACGGAGAACTTGTTCTATATACAATATGTGTCACCACGTATGCCTTTTCATATTTCATTCTGTGTATTATACTATGCCATCAATCAAAGTATGAGAAATCCAAAAATTAGTGTTGTGCTTCCAACATACAATCGTCCGGAATTCATTGTCTTGTCAATCAGATCAATTCTGAATCAGACATATAGAAACTTCGAACTCATTATTCTCGATGATGCCTCAACGGATAATACAGAGGAAGTAGTCACTTCCTTTAAGGATAAAAGAATTATTTTCATAAAGAATAAAAATAATCTTGGTTATGCAACAAATATTAAAAATGGGTTTAAGATGGCACGAGGCAAATATATTTTCATGATCTCGGATGACGATATCATCTTGAGCACTGATTTATTTAGTGCCATAGCAACTACAATGGATAAGACGAATGCCGGATATGCACAAACAGGACTTGTGTATTATGACACTGATTATCACAAACCATCAGTCATTGATCATGTCGCAACAAAACTCATTTTTGAAAAACCATCTCCTGAAATATTTTATAAAACAGCAAATTGGCACTATGGGTTTATGTCAGGAAATATTTTTAGAAAAGACTTTATCAATGTTGATAAAGATTTTCACGAAACAGATATTTGGTGGCCATATTTGCGCGCCGTGTATCGGGCAATCAAAGATCATGGTGCTGTATATTTTGGAAAACAATTTATAGTTGGACGAACAAGCACCACTGGTCTTATTGCGTGGCTCGATATTGATAAAAATGGAAGTTTTTATATGAATCTCCTGTTTGAGATTTATAAGGAGTTTGATACAGATCCAGTACGATTTGGAAAATATCTCAAAAATAGACTCGATATTGTTGTTGGAACACTGCCTGGAATAAAATTCTATACATCCAACAATAATGTTCGGGGAATGGCAGAAGCAATTGTGGGTTATAGGCCAGCATATATATTTGAGAAATCATTCTGGTTCAATGTACTCTTTGCCCTCTGCACGCCAAACTTCATTTTAGGACTGATGAGACCAGTTCGTACTTTTATTGGACAGAGAAAATTAGCTACTTTTTTACAGCAAATAAAGATCGAAAAGAACCTGGAATTAGCCTTGGCGCAGACTAAGTAATTATGTATAATGACTCTTGATATGAAATATCTTATTACTGGTGGGTATGGCTTGATCGGCTCAAACATCACTTCAAAACTTGACGGAGAAATTACAATCGTTTCTCGTTCTGATAAACATAAAGATAGACTGATAAAAACTCCTCATAAAGCTCTTCTTAAAGATATAAAAAATCTCACCGAGTCAGATCTTACAGATATCGACATTATTTATCACACCGCAAGTACAGTAGATAACTATCATATCCTCACAGATTCCCATATAGACGTTGAGACAAATATCAATGGGACAATTCATATTCTTGAACTCTGTAAACACTTGAAAAAGAAACCAAAGATAGTATATTTTTCTACTTTTTTTGTCTATGGCAATGAGTATGAAAAAAGTAAAGAGCCTATAACTGAAGAATCAAAAACAGATCCACTCGCTCTATACCCTGCAACTAAATTATGTACGGAGAATATTATCAAAACATAC
>DATDVH010000047.1:0-21001 GCA_035290045.1 Patescibacteria group bacterium
AGATTGCGGAGAAACATGGGGATTTTACGGCACAGGAAATTTATGCACGAAATCAAACAATAATCATTTTGAGATAACCATCACCAATCCTTCAGGAACTGTCGTTTTCACCCAGAATAAAGCAAGCGTTGGAGGAAACGGCAATGTCAGCTATTCTGTGGAAACAACTAATCATAATATTACCACAGCCGGAACGTATACGGTAAAGATTTGTCCTTCAAACGGCTCTCCGCTTTTAGGACAATGTTACACAAATACTTTTGTAAAGAAAAAAATTCCCTCAGCTACGATAACCGGTCAACTGATAGAACATTTTAACTATGTACTTCTCAGCGGAAGTTATTGTGCATTGCCTGGAGTATCATCAGGAGTGCAATTACAGCTTATTAGACAATATCCCACAACTCCTGGTCTTCCCTCCTCTTTAGACTGTCAAACAAGTGGACTTATACAAGTTGATGGCATATCTAAAATCACAAATTACACCTGCACCGTAGATTATAATAATATTACTGTTGATATTCCTACCATTGATAATTATCAAGGTTCTATTGATTATCTCAATCAAACTTTTTCACTGCAATTAAAACAACCAGTCGCAGGCTACAGCGAATACTATTGTCCTAGAACTAACAATAACAATAACTATTGCAATCAAAAGGATCTTGACAATCTTGAAAAATGCACCAACAATAATTCTATTGAATTTTCCATTTCAGGTCCTCCTCCAAAAAACGAGTTTGATCTAAATGATACTAGCGACCCTGTCACTTCACAAACAATCAATGTGCTTTTTGACATTCTAAATAGCGGAGCGAATGCATCCAACTATTATAAACTTAAAAACATCCAATACAGAAGATCAGGATCAGCAACAGCCGATATCTTTTCTCCTATTCCAGCTAATCCATTACCATATGACTCCGATGACAACGGCGGATTTTATTTCCTCACAGGACAGCAAGGGTCACCTCTAACTTCTCCTTTTGACCAACCAACGACCACTCTTGGATCAGGCATATTTTATGGATCACTGAATATTGGATCAGCAGAATTCTCTTTTAAGAATTGGAAAAAAAGTTTTCAGAGTTCATTTAAATTCACTCCTGCCATTTTACTTGAACTCATTAAATCACGAAAAAAATATATCACAAAAAACGCTGTTCCAGTAGACTTCAATGAGGGAGATATATATATCATCAATGCTACATCAACCGTCACCATACAAGACAACCAAGTGAATCAAGAGAAAAAAATCATTATTGTCAACGGAGCTGATCTCAAACTCACACCCAATGGTAGTTCAACAACATTCAACTCACCCAATAAATCTTTGCTTTTTATGTCTACTGGAACAGTGCGGTTTGACGCGCAAATTGAAGAAGCAAACGGTATATTCATGGGAAACAACATAGATCTTGGAACCACTGATGATGCTGAGCTCAAAATCAAAGGCAATCTTATATCAGTGAATCCAGTCAATACTAATCCATTAAGCCGCAAAAGATTTGATAATCAAAGACCCTCTCTTTTTGTCATCTTTGATGCCAAACCATATATAGATCTTTTACCTTACCTATCAACCACCAGTTATCAATGGAACGAGCTTGTACCGTAGAGAATTAAAAGTCAAAAGTTAAAAGTCAAAAGTACAATAAAAATAAACAATAAAGAGTTTGGAAGTCAGTTGAGACAACGTATTTACAAATGGATATTAGAACTTGTACAATTTACTGACAGTTTGTCAAATTATGATCAAATGGCAAAAATTGGAAAAGATCAATTACTGAGAAGCGGTACAAGTATCGGCGCAAATTACATAGAAGCAATAGCGGGTAGTACCAGAAAAGATTTTACTAATTTTTTGAGCCATGCCTTAAAATCGGCTAATGAATCAAAATTTTGGCTATCTTTATTAAAGGATACAAAAAAAGGAAACCTAACAAAAATTGATACATTATTAAAAGAACTGATACAAATTGCAAATATTTTAGCATCAAGTATAAAAACATTACGAACTAATAAGTAATATATTTTTAATTTATGACTTTTAATTTTTGACTTTTGACTTTTAACTTATGAAAACTAACCAGCGAGGGCAAATACTTCTCATCATCATTCTTCTTTCCACAGTATTGGTAACTGTGGCACTGTCTGTATCACAGGTTACCACCCAAGAAACAAAAATCGCTAAGCTTGAGGAAGATTCAAAACGCGCATTTGCCGCGGCTGAAGCTGGCATTGAAGCACAACTGAAAAAAGCAGTGAACACAAGTACTGATATAGACAGTGCCTTACTCCCTTCTTTAGGGAATTTTATCAAAAGCGGTAGTAAAGCATCTACTGCGTCTGATGACCCTGGCGCACAGGTGTATAAAGATATACGACGCGATGATCAATATACTTTTTATTTAAGCGCTTACGATCCTACACTGCCAGCTCCTTCATATAATGGAGGTCTTACTTTTTATTTTCTCCAATGCTCCTCTTCCACTTCCTGCCCCACTACCACTACTCAACCAGTCATTGAATTGACTTTTATCGGGACAAATAATACCAATATCGCCCGAAAACTCATTGATCCTACAAATATTATGCATAATACAGCCATCACCACAGATGTTATTCCGACCAGTCAAGGCGCATTTCCTGCGTTAGGTCAGCATTTTAAGTACAAGACTGATTCTGTTTCAATCAATGCCAATGTCAACCTCATGCTTATACGCGTCCTTATCCCTGATGCAAGCGCAAATACCATGAGAGTAGTAATAGAAGGTTCAAGCGACCTTCCTGCTCAAGGACAGACCATCACTTCAACTGCAACAACCACGACTGGTGTTGCCAAAAAAATCACACTTTTCCAATCATATCCTCAAATACCCGCGGACTTGTTTGTTACTTCGTTCTAAACAATCATTTTGTGTTCACCATCTGTGTTATAATTTCATCATGTTGAAGCGAAAAATAGAAACCTTTCTACAAGAGAAAATCAATCATCATCTCGTACTTTTAACACCGAAAAATACTGATTTTGGCGATTTTTCTATCAACATGCATCAATTAGGATTAACCAATACTACATCAATCATCAAAAATCTGAAAAGTCCTTTTTTTGAAAAAATAGAGGAAAAGGCGGGATTTATCAATTTTTTCATCAGTAAAAAATTACTCATGGAAGAACTTGAGAAAATTATACAAGAAAAAGACCGCTCTGGAGAAAATAAACTCCTGACACATCAAAAAATAATGCTTGAATTCGCACATCCTAATACGCACAAACTATTTCACATCGGACACCTCCGCAATATCATACTTGGCGATGCACTTGCGCGTATTTTTACCATTGCAGGAGCATCTGTCGTACGCGCTAATTATCAGGGCGACGTGGGTCTGCATATTGCGAAATGCCTATGGAAAATTAAAAATAAAAAGCTTGTCCCGAACGAAGACGAGGGATTAAATATAAAAAATAAAAAAACAGCAACTTTAGAAGAAAAAGTTCAACTATTAGGTGCAGCGTATGTTGAAGGAAATAGGGCGTATGAGAGCGATGAACAAGCAAAAAAAGAAATTCAGGAGATCAACCGTCAGATTTTCACCACAGACCCAATGATCATGCCGTTGTGGAAAAAAACAAGAACGTGGAGCCTTGAGTATTTTGACAACATTTATACCCGATTAGGAGTAGGATTTGACCGTCTGTATTTTGAAAGCGAAGTTGCAGATATGGGCAAAAAAATTGCTCTTCAGGCATTGGAAAAAGGTATACTTAAAAAAAGCGAAGGCGCACTTATTTTTGACGGAGAAAGACATGATGTTGACACACGAGTATTTATCAATTCATTCGGTCTTCCGACGTATGAAGGAAAAGAACTGGGACTGGCGCACATGGAATTTACCGAGTTTGGGACTCTTGATCGTTGTATTCATGTCGTTGCCGCTGAGCAAACCAGCTTTTTTAAGACCGTATTCAAAGTAGAAGAATTGCTTGATGAAACATTGTATAAAGATAAACAACATCATCTCGTCTATGGTATGGTACGATTAAAGAAAGGTAAAATGTCATCGCGTGAAGGCACTATCATTGAAGGTCCAACGCTGATTGATGAAATAAAAGAAAAAATAAAAAAAGTATTTTCCTGCACCACTGAGATCGCAGAACAATTATCAATCGCATCGGTCAAATACGCGTTCTTAAAAACCGACGCACAAAAAGATATAGTCTTTGATATTGATGAGTCAATCTCACTCCATGGCAATTCAGGACCATATATCCTGTATGCATTTACTCGTTGTCAATCTGTGTTAAAAAAAAATATCGGACACTTGAAGGAAACGAACGTAAACAGAGTCGTTCTTCATAGAGAGGAAAATCTTCTCCTCCGTGCGCTTGTCCGTTTTCCAGAAATAGTTGAATCAGCAGTCGCCCACTCTAGTCCTCATATCCTCTGTACTTATATATATGATCTTGCACAGAGCTTTAATCTTTTTTATGAGAAACATCCCATATTGAAAGCACAAGAGAATGAACGAATGCATCGCCTGAGACTCACCTATGCCACAAGCATCATACTATCCAATACGCTCTCGCTGATTGGCATAGACACTATTGAAAAATTGTAATTCATCCACCCCTCATCTTTCCACTCTTACCTGTCTTCAGCATTTTGACCAAAAAAATAATTCCTAACCCTACTCCAAACCACAGCGTGGTAAAACGGAAAACAAGACTGACAAAAACCGCCTGTGTAAAAGTGATATGAAAAAAAAGAACAAGAAATGAAACCAGAGATCCTTCTGCAACTCCAATCCCTGCGGGAATAAACGCCAAAAAACCTGCAATTGAAGAGAATGAAAAAATAAACAGTGCATATACTATACTTCTGGTCAAGGATATTTGATCAATAGACGAAAGAAGTGGTTTCACTAATATATAAAGAGATACTCCCTGCAAACCCCATGCACCAATGCTTAAAATTAACGAACTACTTATGGTTTTACAATTCAAAAATACACGCGCATGATCAAAAAACTCAATTACTTTATGAGAAAAATGAAGACGAAAACGTTTTTCAATAAATTTGATGATGAAAAATGCAGGCCGCCGATAATAGATACTCATAAAAAATATAAGGACGAGAATAATTGAGAAAAGAAAGAAAAATACTATCCCACGCGTGGGGAAAAAATAAATCCCTCCCAGAGAAAGAATAATCATCGCAATTCCATCCATCACTCGCTCAAAGATGAGAAGCGGGATGGTGCGCGAATACCCATGACCTGTTTTTTGTTTAATGAAATACGATTTTACCACTTCTCCCATTTTTCCTGGGGTCACAGTCATTGCAATCCCAGAGAAAAAAATTGCACATGAAGTAGTAAAATTGAAACAAATGTTAATTTTTTTAAGTAAATAATGAAATCGTACTGCACGAACGAAATAATTCACTAAAATAAAAAAAAGAACTAATGGGACTACCTTCCAATGAAACGACGCTCCCATTGAAAAAATCTTACGCGCATCGGCGATGATTATAAAAACAACATACAAAAAAAACGCACCAACAAAAATCCGTACAATTTTTCCTTCCTGTTTTTTGAAATCAAAATTTTTACCTTTTTTATGGTTTTTCATGGTATGATTATATGTTCATTTTATTACTCTAAATTTAGAAAACAAAAATGAGAAAATATGATTATTTGATTAAAGATCATAACTGCTTATATTTTTTTTGAAAATATTTGTGCAAAAGAAGTATAACTTATCTGAGAATCAAATATTTTTTTTGCCTCATTAACTAATTGATTGTTCGCATATTGAGAACGATAGGTAATCAAATGAATAATTGCCTGAGCGAGTTTATGCGTATTTTTTGGCGGAACCACTACACCCATACCAGTCAATTTTATTGCCACCCTCACTCCTGGTAAATCTGTTGCGATAACAGGAGTACCTTGCACCATCGCTTCAGCCTGCACCATCCCAAATGCTTCGGTGCTATTTGTTGAAGGAAGCACCAAACAATCTAGTGTTTTATAAAACGCTCCCATCTCATCATCGCTTAAAATCCCAAAAAAATAGTGAGGAATATTTTTTTCTTTCAGAAGTTTTTTTATTTTTTGAGAATACTTTTTTTCTCCTGCAACCTCATCTCCTGATGGGCCTGCAAAAATCAACGTTGTTGAAGGTATTTTTGTCCTTATTTTTTCATACGCCGCAATCAAATACTCAATGCCTTTTTCACGCGCAATTCTTCCGCAAAACCCAACCCAGATGTTGCGGGCTTTTTTCTTCCTATAGCGAGCATGCTCTGTGGAAGAAACTGGATACGTCATGATCGGAGGCGGGATAATCACGATTTTGCCGATGAACGCATCTCCCATAACTTCCTTCACATATTCATGACTTGTGGCAACGATTGTATCCGACAGCAAAAGCTCAAGAAAGACAACCGTATTGACTACGGAACTTATCACCTTTTGGAAAAGACTATTGCCCAATTGCAATCTGCAATGAAAAAGAGAAACGACTTTTTTTTTCAAAATTCTAGCCAAAACCACGGCTATTATTCCCTCAACTGATGGCTGATTGATGATCATTACATCGGTCTTCCGTATATATTTCAAAAGTGAAAACACAAAAAATAGTGCAAAAAAACCTTTTGAGATTTTAAACCAATGATTGATTCTTTCTATACTAACCCCATTTATTGTTTCTTTTGAATGAAGATTTTTTAAATGTTTGAAAGTAATCACTTGCACACGATAGTCCTTTGTAATAAGATATTTAAACAACCGATAAGGATATACAGTCAGTCCTGATATATACGGTAAAAAATAGGTTGAGACGCACAGTATCCGCATAGATGACAATCATTTCACCGCTTCAATAATAAAACGATACGCAAATAATTTTATAATAGGCAAATTACCTAACCTGTTATTGAGCTTACAAAGTTTTTTTGACCATGTACAAAGCGGTGTCGGCAAAAAACCAAAGCCAGTGATTGACACCGAGCGAAATCCATGCATCTTAAATTTTTTTATGAGATGAAAATAACGACAACGCAGTATGCCCTTCTCAATTGACCAATCAGATGCAAACGGAAGATACAGATACCATGCAAGGTGGTAAGCGTTAGGTTCGGAAAAAATCGCGCGTCCTCCTTTTTTCAATTTCTTCCATAATTGCGGAATGACCTCATCAAGATCAACATGATGCAAAATATCTGCGCCCACAATATGATTGAATGTCTCTCCCGCTGGAAAATGAGCGGTGGTACGAAGAGAAATGAGATGTAATTTGTGTGCCAAAGATCGCAAGTTGGTAAGCGACTTTGTGCTTACATCAATCGCGTGCACTTTATATCCTTTTTGTAAAAGAGGTATTGCTATTCTTCCGCTGCCTGCGCCAAAATCTGCGATATACTCATCTAATGACTTACCTATTCTGTGTATGATTTCATTTATTTCAAACCGTGTATGCAGTGAAGTGTTGAGTATGCGGGCTTGGTTATACTGATGATGTATTTTATCAAAAAAATCTCTCTGTTTTTCTAACGGCTCACTATACATTATTTGACTTTTTGAAAAATAATAACTTTTGGGTGGTCGTAGACGGTAAACGCTTCCTCTGCCCAATCGTCGTTCAACTTTAACTGAGCAAAACCAAAATCCAATGTGGGGTAGGAAGTAAATTCTGCTACTTTTTGAAAAGCGGTTTTTCCTTCAAAGAGATTAGCATACAATTGAGACATACGCGGATATCGTGCGGACGCCTTCATCATACTGCCATATCCTCTATTGCTCGTGATCACATAATAATCAGCCTTTGCCAATATTTCGTTTATGGTTTTCCATTTTTCTGGAGTATCAGGATCAAAAACCGGCATCTGCACACCCTCATATCCTCCATCAACCGGCAGAAAATCATCCCAATGCTCTTCTGCTAAGAAAGCGGTTTTGGAAATATTGTTTTCAATCCATTCTGATGCAATAATCCTGCTGTGTTTTTTGCTGTAAATAGACATAAAACTCACCGGCCAAATCAAAACCAACAGCAACACTATCAAACGCCAAAGTTTAAATTGCAATCGCCGCAAAATTTTTACCAAACCAAACGCGGCAAAAATCGCAAACAACGGATACAGAAATATAAAATATCGCATCGTGGCTGCAAAGCGGGTTGATTGATACAGAAAAAAAATCACCATCCACACACCAATGACAACAAACCCTCCCTTTTTCTCTTTAATAAAATAATAGCTACCAATAGTAACAAACAAAAAATATGGCAGTCCAACGCCAAAAAAAATAATATTTTGGAGCGGAAACAGTATCGGAGTTTTACTAAACCACTGCACCGCTGGCGGATACCATACGTTTTTACGGGAAAACCTGCTTAACTCTTTGAGATTTTGCACAAATTGCGGATTTAATGTGGGATTCAATATATTACCAGAGGCAAAAGATTTGGGATCTGTAAAGCGAAGCGTCAGATATGTTATTGCAGTAAATGAGAAAAAAATCAAAAAAATCTTTGCCCACTGCTTTTTGCGAATATACCAAAACCCATGGAAAAATAAAATCAATGGAAGGATAAATAACGCAGTGATTTTAGTCCCCAGTGCACATCCAAAAAAAAACGCGCTTAATAATATATATACGACTGAATTTTTTAGTAATTTTGTTTGAAATGAATAATATAATTTCAAAGACCAATAGAACGAAGCAATCATAAAAAAATTTAGAAAAGTGTCTACGGCAAAAAAATGAGAAAGTTGAATAGGTAAAACTGCGATAGCATACAAAAAACTTGCAAAATACTTCAATCGTATATCAAAACCACGTTTTTTTTCAAAAAGCTCTGCAATTTTATATATCATCACGATCACCAACGTATCAAAAAGAGCGCTTAACAAACGACCGAAAATAGTAAAATCAGCATACGTATCAAACCCAAGGAAAACCGCCACAATTTTGGCAAGAGTGAGAGGAAACGTACCATACACAAAAAAACCATAGCCTACGTTGTAAGGATTGAGAGAAGAACGTGATGGAATAAAATAATCAAACCAACTTGTAGGGAGCTTTTCCGCATTGGCAACCATGGTGAGAAATCGTTCATCTGGATGTAGATGATAGCCTTGATCCCAATTGATACCATAGATACGTAATGCAAAACCAAAAAGAAGTATTAAGACAAGAATGCCATTTTTTTTCATTCTGCACATATCATACTCATTTCAGTTTCCAAAATCACTACGCAATTATTTTTTATACACTTCATCATGTGTACCTAGTGCGATAAAATACGCTTCTTGATGAGACAGCAAAAGATACACCATGCGAATCTTCTCGGTTATTGAGATGCTCCACATATTTTTTAAATTACCCTGCAATTTATGAGTGCGTAAAGAAATGTGTTGAGGGCTATTTTGAAAAAGAGACAACTGCTTTTCTACTCTCTTTGACAACTTTACATTATTCCTTTTTATCTTTTTTAGCTCCTTCACTATATCGGGAGAGAATACTATAAGCATAGTTTCATTCTACAGCTTCGCAAAAAAATCAGGCACGCTATCAACAATGAGAGCTTTATCTATTTGTTTTAAGGCTTTTTGAGCTTGCTTTTTAATCGCTTCTGAAGCAGTAAAAACAGGCGCGCTTTCTTTCTCAATCCCGATTTTATCGGGATAAATTTCTTTTATGATAATAAATTTGACCAATTGAGTTTTTGGTATGCCAAGTTGCATTGCTTTATAATTGAGAAGTTCATCAAGTCTTTGAGAAAGACTAATTTTTAACTGTGTCTGGTGTGTAGGCATAAAGAATAAATGATGAAATATTAATACCTAAAGTATACTTATTATCTATCTATTGTCAAGTTAAAAACTTGATCATTGACAAACATAAAATTGTGTATACTGATAGTATGGAAAATAATGCTATGCCTCCCTCATCACCACAACAACCTTATATTCCCTTACATCCTCAATCTACTAATCACTGGAAAACTTTTGCAATCGTTCTTTTGATTGTGTTTATTGGAGGGATAGCGTTATTGATTTTTAAGTCTCAACTGCAATCACCGCAGGTGCAAAATATCACACAACAAAAACCAGCCGCAAACGAAATACTCCTCACAACAGGATACGTTTCTCAACAAACTGAACAAAACCAACTTCCAAAACCTCCTTCACCTAAGAGTGGATTAACAATAAATAAAGTCTTTTACACCAAGTATTATCCAGAGGAACACGATGCTATCGCAAACAACCTCTTCGTGTATGATGATGAGATAAAAACCATTAGTCAATTAACTAACTATACAGAACCTCTATTTTATATCAGCAACATACGAGTAGTTGATGAAAATTCTGTAGGTTTTTTGCGATGCTCTTCGGGCGATTATGCGGATTGCGGGATTTATGTTATTGATATTACCTCAAAAAAAATAACAGAAAAGAAAAAATTAGAAAGACAGATGTTGGTCAATACATTGGAATTTGCCTCGCTTGACAACTTTGCGTATTTTGGGAATATGAGAGATAAATCAAAAGCAGTATTAAAACTAATACTATTTGATCAAGGCATCTTGAAAACCCTTGAACAAATTGATGTATCTAATGCTACTGGACGAGGCGGAATTATTGCAGATGCCCACCAGATACAATTTTCCCAAGACAAACAACATTTATTACAAATTGATACTAGTGCGCGCAGTACAGGTACAGAAGATTTTAATATATATATTTATAATCTATCAAACGGGGATAAACAAATTATTGAAAACGCGACTCATCCACAATGGGTAAATAACACCACTATTGTTTATAGAAAATATGTGGGCGGTGGAGTATATTTATACGATATTGTTGCTAAAACATACAAAAAAATTGATGCAATCACCCAAGACGCATACTATCTTTCAATGTTGCAAGGAACTGATGAGCTACTATTTACTGACTACGAGGCAAAACAACTTTGGCTTTACAATTTCACTACAAAAGAAAATAAAAAAATCCTTGATGGTGCATTGGACGGATTCTGGTTGACGCCCACAAAAATCGTATATAACGAAGTCAGACTATGTACACAAGCTGAACAGTGTGGAATGCTTGACTACAAAGTGTTGTCGGTGTCTATATTTGATATTGAAAAAATGATGAAAATTGGTTCAATTCCCGATCGTTCATCAGATGAAAACTTTCTTTACAATATGACTTCTTATTATTCATCAGAATCCTAAAACTTTTCAAAAAAAATATTTTCATGAGCGATGTGTTGGTTTTTGAGAAATGCAGTCAGTGAGACAACCACTTCTGGACCACCGCAAATATAATATTCTGTATCAGAAGATGCTTTCTCTTTATTAAAATTATCGGTGATCCTCCCTCTTTTCAGACACGACAATTCACTATTTTTCTCTTCATGTTCGGTAAAAACAGCATTTTTTTCCCGAGAAAGACAAATCGTAAAAGAAAAATTTTTATAGAGATTTTTAAGCGTAGTCAATTCATCTTTCAGATACGCCTCGTTCATTGTTTTTACTCCCCAGAAAAGTTGTATTTGTGGGGCTGGTGTATCAAATGAAGTATATGCATGACGGTGAAAAAAACTGTGTATCATAGATCTAATCGGCGCAATACCAGTTCCTGTGGCTAAAAAGATTTTATCGCGATCCTCGCTCTGTAGGATAAATTTACCCGCAGGACCGCGAAAATTGACAGTTTCTCTCTCTTCTAAATGAATAAAATACAAAGACGCTAATCCATTGGGAATAGTATGTATTAAAAGCTCAACATATCTTTTTTGGTAATTCGGCGAATAGAGTGAATAAAGACGAGTTGCTTTTTCCTTATTTTCTTGAGGAATATCAACGAGCACATACTGTCCTGCGATAAAATCAATTTCTTTTGGACTGATCAACTTATACTGTAATAATAACATATCCTCAGTGATCACTTTCTTTTTGGTGACAGTAGCGATAAAATCTTGAAGCATATTATTTAGAGACGCGCACGCAAAGTAACTTCAGACTCCACAATCTCTCGCGGACGACCGTATTTCAGACGAGATAATTGAATAATATTTTGTGCGAGTTTTTCATTTGATTGAGCTTTTAACTTTTTCATGTCTTTGGTGAGATCAACTGAAAATGCCGGCACTGGATCATTATTCACGATTGTTTTCATATAAATGTGATACCGATCAATATTGATAAGATCAGATTCAGAAAACACTGGCTGAAATTCATGAGATAAATATGAGGCATCAGTCACCCCTACACGAAATGATGCCAATGTCCCAACGTTGCCAAAAATAGCATTTTTCACCTCCTCATCCATCTGACCGATAAACTGATTGGCAACAGTCAAATTCAAATGATATTTTCTCGACTCGGATAAAATTGTCGCAAAATCAGGTGTGGCAAAATTCTGAAACTCATCAACGTAAAGGAAAAAATCCCGACGCGTTTCCTCCAGCATATCCTGTCGACTCATTGCCGCAACTAAAAGCTTTGGGATCAATACTAATCCTAAGAAATTTGAATTTTCCTCGCCTAATTTTCCCTTGCTTAAATTGATAATAAGAATTTTACCCTCATCCATGATTTTTCTAAAATCAAACGCTGACTTTGACTGTCCAATGATATTGCGCATGGTTTGGTTGGTGACAAATCTGCCGAATTTGGATACGATATAATCCAACACTTCAGATTTGTGAAAATCAGATGTTTGAGCGATCTGATCAGTCCAATACCTCCGAACTATCGGGTCTGTAACTTTCGGCAACAGTTCTTGTACATATTTTGCGTCAGTTAATACTCTCACTACCTCAACAAATGTTGACCCCTCCTCTGCCATCACGGTAAGCATTGCATTACGTACCGCATGTTCAAATCGCGGACCGATAATACCAGTGCGCTGTGGATCATAGAGCTTGTACATGAGGTTAATAATGGATGTCGTGATAAAATGTTTTTGTTCTTCAGTATGCGCATCAAGCAAATTCAATCCCATAGGGCGTGCAGTATCTGCAGGATCAAAATATACGACATCTTCTGCTCGTTCTGCGGGAATGTACCGTATGATATGTTCAACCAAATCTCCATGCGGATCAATCACGCACACACCATGTCCCGCACGTATATCCTGCACCGCCATATCCTGCAGAAGCTCTGACTTTCCCACGCCAGTTTTCCCGATAATATACACATGACGTCTACGATCTTCAAACCCTATATGTACCGGACGTCTCACTCCCCGATAATATCCAAACCCGATAGAAGTTCCTCCCTTCGTCGGGACTTCTGCGGCAACTGGCGCAGACTTTGCCTTCAGCCAATTGATATGCGGAGTCTCAATCGTTTTGTTGGGAAAGTGAAAGAGTGTTGCTAACTCATCAGCTGATAAAATAGAAAGAGACTTTGAAAACCATGGTTCAATGATAGGAAAAAATTTATAAATAAAATTGATCATAAAACCAGCCTTAAATCGTACTTTCACATTAGTAAATGAATTATGATCTGATGCAAATTGAGAAAATACTGCCTTTATATTGCGAAGATGCGCCTGCGCAGACTCTTTTGAGGGAGATGAAACAACAATGCGGATCACCGTCTCAAACCCTGCTTTTGATGTCTTATCATCAATACGTTCAAGAGTTTTTGCATCAACCTTAAATGATGCTTTCTCTGGACTTGCCTCTTTTTTCTTGACTGACGCCACATATGATTTCCCCAATTTTTTCCATGCAGAAGATGCAGGGCGAATAAGTATCTGAAAGATCGCTCCTTCATGCTCATCCATTTTGGAAAATGCAGAAGTCAACGCAGACAGTGAATCCGTGGGTAATTCTTTATAGACCCTTATTGGTTCATATGAATATCCTTTCGCCCGAATACCTGTGTATGCGACTTTTCCGTTTTCAGTAAAAATAGTAGGCTCCTCAGTTCGTTTAATATCAGCCGATGGGTAATAGCCATAGATTTGTTTTTCTACCATATCAAGAATACGGTGAGGAGCTGATATATAAAAACGGATATCTGCATGCCGACCGACAATCTCCAAGGCTATCACATCTTCAACATCCATGAAAGAAAAAAATCCAGATTTCTTAAGCGACGAGAATGCGGAAAACATTTGTTCTGCCGCGTCTATTTTTGTCTCATTGTCTTTAGGAATTTTGACCTCCATAGTCACCATCTCAAGCGAGATTTTTTCACGCTTTTTCAGACGGCTTAAAAGTACTAAAATATAAAGAAAAATAAGACTTAAGACAAAAGCTCCTACTGCCGCGCCAAAAATGATAGTAAAAATTATTGCTCTGTCAACGATTGATTCTACTGATATATCCATAGTAAAATTATATACTAAAAATATGAGTAAAAACAGAGCGCTTTATATTTGTATATTTCTTTTCTTTGTGTACACTATCCTTAATATCTATGCAAGTCAGCAATTCAATTCCCTTTTTTTTCACCTCGTAACACGCCAAAAAAAAGATGACGCTGTGTTGTTTTTAAAAAAAATTCAAAAAACAGCATATTTTTCTGATCAGCTATCAGTCTTTACTCGTCTCTATGGAGCTTCTATCCAAGAAGATTTACAAAAAGAGACAGAAGAACGAGATAAAAAGATCTCACAACTTGAAGCTCTACTTGAGAAAAATAAATACGCCCGCGACGTCTTAATCAAACTCGCTCTACTGTATTATGAAAATGACCATCCCTCACGGGCAAAAAACTATTATCAAAAAGCACAAACAATTGATCCTGAAATAAATATAAATGAACTTGATAAATTATGATATATTTCTATATTTAAAAATATAACTGAATTATAAATTATGTATAACATCATTAGAAATTCAAAATATGATTTTGTCGGACAATCATACGCACGTATGTATCCCAATTTACATAAGTATCCAGCAACCATGATACCGCAGATTGGTATTGAGCTATTTAAAGAGTTAAATATAAAATGCGGAAAATTGCTTGATCCTTATTGTGGGAGCGGATCATCATTTACTGTCGGGCTTGATAGAAATTTAAATGAAATGTATGGTTTTGATATTAATCCTTTCGCTGTTTTAGTATCTCGGACAAAATTTACCAAAGTAGAAGTAAAAAGATTAAATCTGCAAAGACAAAAATTAAGAAATGATATTTTCGAATTCATTAAAAAAGAGGAAAATCTTGATTCTGTTCAATTGCCACAATTTTATAATGTAAATTTTTGGTTTTCTAAGCAAATTTTACTTAATTTGGCTGTATTGAAGTTATTTATCAATAAAATAAAAGACAAGGAAGTGAAAAGATTTTTTTGGGTTCCTTTCTCCGAAACTATAAGAGAATGCTCCTATACCAGAAATCACGAATTTAAATTGTACCGCATGAAGATAGATGAATTGATACATTTTAACCCCGATGTGTTTGGCGTATTTTTTGAGAAATTAAACAAAGCGATTTATGTGTATGAAAAATTTTACTTCCCAAAATTAAATAGGGCAAAAATTGAAGTAGGTTATGAGAAATTTAAAAAAAAGGAAAATTATTATGATGTGGTTTTAACGAGTCCGCCTTATGGAGACAGCAAAACTACTGTAGCTTATGGACAATTTTCCATGTTTTCAAATGAATGGATGGGGATAAAAAACGCACGGCAGATTGATTATTTGCTCATGGGCGGAAAAACTATAAAGGCAAAATATAACAAAGGAATTATTGCTGATTATATCAATCAGGTAGAAAAAGCGTCTGAAAAAAGAGCGCTTGAGGTATCCTCGTTTTATTTTGACTTAGATAATTCTATCAATGATGTAGCAAAAAGCGTAAAAAAAGGTGGAAAATCTATGTATATAGTCGGCAATAGAAGAGTGAAAAATATTCAATTACCAACAGATCAGTTTATTGCAGAGAAATTTGAAGAGTATGGCTTTACACATTTATTCACATACAAAAGAATGCTTGGGAACAAAACAATACCATTAAAAAATTCTCCTACAAATAAGATTGGACAAAGAGTGAGCACCATGACACATGAATATATAGTCGTATGCGAAAAAATAAAATAAAAATCATAAAACCATTTAAATTTGACAAATATATTTTTGATCACTATACTTTTAACTGTTTTTTTATCCCTCTTTTCAGTTTTGATTTTTTTGTGGACTTATTTTTAACTTTTAATTTTTCATTTTAAATTTTTAATTTTCATATGTGCGGTATATTTGGCTATAAAGGAAAAAAAAATGCAGGACCAATTTTATATGAAGGATTAAATAGACTCCTCTATAGAGGATATGACTCATGGGGCATTGCAGTAGCAAAAGATCATACTATCTCTGTTGAAAAACAGGTAGGAAAAATTAGTGATTTCAAAAAAATAAAATCCATACCTTTCTCTCATTGCGGCATCGCGCATACCAGATGGGCAACTCATGGCAACGTAACCGTAAAAAACGCCCATCCACACTATGCAACAAATCATTCTTTTGTGCTTGCGCAAAATGGTATTGTTGAAAACTATGAAGAATTGAAAAAAACACTGATTGCGAAAGGATATGCTTTTATCAGTGAGACAGATACTGAAGTAATTGTCAGATTGATTGAGGATGAGAGAAAAAAAGTAAACGATCTTGTGCTGGCTACGCGCAATGCCTTTCAAAAATTGACCGGACGAAATACAATCATTCTCTTGACTGCGGATGGAACACTTATCGGTTGTCGCAATGGTTCTCCACTCGTTGTTGGATTAGACTCTCACGCTGAAGAATTATTTATATCATCGGATGTATTATCATTTGCTCCACATGCAAAAGAAATGATCATGATTGACAATGGACATATGCTCGTCATAGATCAAACACTCACAATCTTTTCTATAAAAACTGGGGAAAAAATAATACCGATTATTGAGCCGATCACACTGAAAAATGATAAAGTTGACAAAGGTCATTATGATCATTTTATGATAAAAGAAATTCATGAAGCGCCTGTTACTATCAAAGCCATTATCAACAACAGCAATCAATACCAACCGCTTGCAGATGCAATAAAAAAAGCAAAAACCGTCTATACAATTGGATCGGGTACTGCAGGAGCCGCCGCCGCACAAATAGCTTTTTATCTCAGAGAATATGCACATATCAATGCGATAAGCCTTATTGGAGGCGACGCACAAGAATATATTCATTTATTCACCAAAAATGATCTCATTATCGCTCCTTCACAAAGTGGAGAAACTGCAGATGTCTTGGATATATTAGAATACGCGCAGAAAAAAAAAGTATCCATCGCCTCATTTGTCAATATGCCAGGAAGTATGATGACACGGATCTCGGAATTCAAATATATGGCACAGGCTGGTCCCGAGATATGTGTGATGTCAACTAAAATTTTCATCTCACAGATTGCATGGGGTTATCTTATCGCCAAAATCACTGCAGGATACGTATCCCAAGGAGTTAAATCTTTACAATCTCTACAGAAAAATATGACGCAGTATCTGCACGACAAAAAAAATCATTCAGCTATTAAGAATATCGCCGCAATTCTTTCTCAATCAAACGATATATTCCTTCTCGCAAAGGGTCAAAATTTCCAGATAGCAAAAGAAGGTATGGTCAAAATCATTGAAGGATCATATAAACATGCTCACGCAATCCCCGCAGGAGACCTGAAACATTATGCTATAACACTCGTTGAAAAAAATGTACCTGTTGTGGTTGTCGTATCAGACGATACTGCTCAAAAAAATATTCTCAATGCAGTACATGAAGTAAAAGCACGAGGAGCCACGGTGATTGGTGTCGCTCCTTTTAATCATTCTTCATTTGACTATGTTTTAGTCACTCCTGATACTGATGAAACATCAGCAATTATGAATGTTATTCCCCTTCAACTTCTTGCATATTATATGGCAATTGTTTTAGGCAATAATGTAGACAAACCACGCAATATTGCCAAAAGTGTAACGGTAAAATAGGAGAAAAATCATTCAAGAGAAATAGTATAAATTTTGTTTTTCGCCACTATAAAAATTCCCGAAGGTATATCAGGCGCATCTTGATTTTTCTCTCGCACTATGAAAGAAGATGTTTGTCTTAAAATACTTGATTCAATTTGCTTTTCAAACGATCCTTGTTTTGAGAAAATATACAGTGTTCCCTGTTCTTTATCCAGCACATATACTTTTTTAACTGTAGTATCAGTAAATAATTGAGCAAAAAGAGGTGTTTTCTGCCCGTACATCTTCGCAGAAAAACCATCCATAAGTCCAGAAGTATACTTATATACTGATCGATCTGTTCCAACATATACTGATGAATCAATCGCAATTGAATGAGCATTTTCAAAACGCACGCCTTGTTCCTTTTTAAGATATGATTGTTTTGAAGAATACCCAGTATCAGCGACAAGATATTTATAAACATTATTTTTATCACCGTCCAAAAAATATATATTCCCGTTGTATACAGAAAAACTCACAATATGACCCCACTCACTATCTTTTTCAATCGCTCTCATCAATTTTTCTTCTTTATCAATAATATATAAACCATCATTTTCTTTATATAAATATAGTATTTTGTTATGAAAATACATCAGAGATGATCCTCGTATTTCAGATTTTTTTATCGTATGAGTTGATTTTTTAGAAAACGATATCATATAAACTGCACCTTTGTTTTTATCCAATACCGCAAGAGTATCGCTATCAAAAGATACTATATCACCATGTGCGTCTTTTTCAATCAAGACAAGATCATAAAACTCATCGTATTTTTTTTCTTCTTTTTTCATGATTTTTTTTTCAATATCTGCAATCTGTGATGATAACTCCTGAATATTCGGGATTTTTCGTGTACCAACTATCCCCTTGAATGTTTCTAAATCCTTTTGAGCTTGATTAACTAAGGCAAGCGCTTCATTATTGTTTTGAACCGCTTTTTCCTGGGCATGTTGAAGCGACTCGGTGATTTTCAGTGTGTATGATGCAATTTCTTTTTTGAATAGCTGATCCATACGGCGCTTTACTCCAAAACCAACACTCCAGATAAGTATCACGCACAGTACTCCCACTGCAATAAATGTATATTTTTTGTTTTTCAACACCGACGCATGAAGTTTGTTTCTCTGCTCTACAATTATGTCATTTGAGATCGGTGTTTTTTCATTTTTCTCATTCAATACTCGAACAAGTACTGCACTTTCTGCTGTGTCAAACTGCGCAAAAATATCTCCTCTATCGTCTGCACTTAATTTTTTTTGCACCTCAAAAGATGTGATTTGACTGAACATACATACAAAAAGGTCATCATCGTATGCTTTTCCTATCGCGTATTGAGATCCAGAAATGATCAGTGCGCAGTCTTTGTCACGCTGTAAAAATATTTTCCCGTTTCCTACAGTAAAAAGACCCGCACTGTCCCCTCGTATTACTATACATACACCGTCAATCTTATCTTTTGAAAAATGCAGAGCGATAGTATCATCAATAATCTTTTGAAAATCAGCGAAAGTATATAGTGGCTTTCCAAATACATCATCATGTATTTTTTTTAAAAAAAGAGAAAGCGTATCACACGCCTTATTCTTATCTTCTGATAAAACATATGATTTTTGTATAAAGAATAAAAATCCGTCTTCAGCAAAACAATCGCTTATCATCCCGCTCTGAATGCCCTTTTTAAACTCGTATTCCATTTTCAGCATACTTTTTTATTGTATGCTGATTTTACAAAATAAACAAGCTATAAAAAAGAAGAAATAGTGCTATAAAAAGCTGTATGTATGTAAATAACGATAATATCCCATAGTCGTTTATCTGAACGCTTTTTTTCATTACTTGCACCTGACGGATAATGACTATAGAAAAAACAATGTAAAAAACTGAAAGTATGATTCCGAATAGTTTGAATCCAATACTGATAAATTGTCCAAACTGTACAAGGTTCAAAATGCTATTAATATCCACAAATTATGTTTTTTTATGTCTCATTAAATTGTTAATAATTGAAGCGGCTTGTGCGGGATTGGGAATATTGATAAACTCAATATTTTTTTCAGTCCCTGCAGTCTGTACGAATAAATTACCATAATTAAAAAGCGATGCAGTAAATCCACCTGTTTTCACTGTAACATCTTCTATTTTTCCAATTGATGATGCGCTTAACTCTTTATACAAAGTGCCGTGAAAATCAATATCAACAATACGTTCGTTAGTAACAATCCCGACATTAAATAGCCAATTGAGAATATTTAAGAATGTATAGCTTGCAATGACTGCAAACCAAAATAAAACTGCAAAAATCAATTGCTGTGTGCTTAAAATACGTTCCAGAAAAAGTGAGATAAAAAAAGTTAATACAAGCATGATAAAAACTGTTAATATCCAAAAAATCTGAGTGATAGGATGCGCCCGAAGCAATAAGATAACATGCTCTGATTCAGACTGTGTCTCAAAACGCATCGCAGGATAGGTGCAAAAAGCATGCAAAAATCTATGGCGTGCATCATGAGTTTCAGATAAAGATGATTTTTTCCCAAAAACAGTTGGCATTACCACTTATTATACCGCTTTCAGATGAAATTACAACAACGTGCCTCATCTGTAAGCGGCATAACCCTTCGTACGTTCATTTTGCTTTGCAAACTGAACTACGATGGGTATATATACAAAAAAATGCCCTGGCAATGACCTATTTTCCCCCCACCGAGTTAGGTGGTAGTATCGTAGGCGCTGTCTGGTTTCACGACTCTGTTCGGGATGGGAAGAGGTGGTACCCAAACGCTCCGATCACCAAGGCAAAAAATAGTTTACACCATCAATGCATAAAAAACAACCACATGTTCAGGACCTATACATACGATACAGTTGATGAGTTTGTTTTTCAACTTGTAATATAACATATTCAGCAGGTGTTTTATACCCTAACGCCTGATGAAATCTGCGTTGATTGTATTTGGTGTTAAACGCCATACATTGTT
>DATDVH010000048.1:0-12275 GCA_035290045.1 Patescibacteria group bacterium
TGGTCAAAGATTTTTTCCTTGCAAAAATAAAGATGAGGTAGATACAATTGATTGTAGTAAAAACCAGAATGAGAGTATGTTTTAATTGTATTTTCTCTACACTGTCCCATCCGCCGAAGCGAATGTACGGATAATATGAGAATAATAATCCTGCAAAAAAAATATTCAAATGGAAAAGAATTGTTTCAAAAAAAGGGATATACGCAAAAAGAGTAAGAAAATACCATGGTTGAATTTCACCTCGTAAAGATAGTATAAGGATAATACTGATTTGAAATATAAAAATAATCAAAACAAACCTTTGCGACATCTGTTTTTTTAGTACAATCAGCGGAATAGTGATATATTTTATTCCGACAGAAAATAGAATACTGATCAATCCATACATAGTCTGTTTCTTTTTAAGCAAAAAATAAAGACCAATAATGGCAAGTGACAATGCGATAAAATCATTATGTGCGTTTACTAACCCTTCAATGAGAATAAGCGGATGAGTTGCATAAAAAAATGCCCATTTTCTATTCATTTTTTTAAGAAGTAATACGCTGATGCAATAAAAAAATGTATACAGTATTTTAAGAAAGAAAAAACTCAATATAAACTTTCCAAGTGATAAGAAAGAAGGAAGAATTGAAACGATCAGAAAAAAAGGTCCGTAGGGATAGGGACGATGCACCCAGTGCATAAACCTTATCCATGGGTCATGAGGGAAGTCTAATGCTTTGAACAGATAGGGATTTTTATGATAGAAAGTAAATATCTTTGCATCAAAAAGATAATTAAAAAAATCATGAGTAAGGAGTGGGTATGATATGACAGTAAGGACAGAAACAGTAATAATGATGATACGCAGTGGTATCTTTTTGTAGTTTTTTAAAAAATAAAAATGGAATACAAATAAAAATATGACGAAAAAAGTATATAACAAAAATGAGATATCACGATGGTAATATCCTATAGGAATGAGAAAGCTTCGTAAGATGTTCCACCAGTTATGATTGACAAAGGTAATATTTGGATCAACGAGAACATATGAATAAAAAATAAAGCATACAACGAATAGAGAATAGATGAAGGGAATAATCCTATGATATACTATTTTACAACTCATGAAATATTTTAACAAAAAAACATCCCTTATAGTTTTCTTTTTCATTTTTGTCGTTTTTTGCTACCTGAGATTAAAACCGATTTATTTTCAAACTGTTCCCTATACCTATGATCAGGGGCGAGATTTTTTGAAAATAGAGGAAATGGTGCGCTACAAAATACCTACCCTTATTGGTCCAACAACTGGCATCATGGGTATATTTCATGGGGTATGGTGGTATTATTTTTTGAGCATTCCATATCTCTTATTTAATGGAAATCCATCTGGTTTTGTTTTTTTTATTTTTTTTATGAGTGCGGCTCAAGTTTTTTTATTTTATTTTTATCTTAAAAAAAAGATGGGCAGTGTGCCGTCGTTTATTTTTCTACTGCTTGTTACCAATTCATCATATTTTATCTTTACTTCTTTTTTTGTTACCAGTAGTGTTTTAGTGATGCCGTTTTTATTATTACTTTTGTATGCAACATATCAATTTTTTGATACTCAGAAAAAGAGATACCAGTTTTTAATTTTTTTAAGTCTTGGATTTATTTTTGAGGCTGAGCTTTCTTTTGGTGTTTTTATTATTCCTTCATATCTTTTAACCATTATTGCGACAAAGCAGATAGTAAAATTTTTCAGCAAAAAATCATACATATTGTATTCTTTTGTTGCTCTTATACTTCCTATTCTTCCCAGAATTTTTTTCGAGATGAGACACAATTTTATTCAGACTCGCACCGCCCTTACTTTTTTTTTGAAACCACATTTTTTCATTCAAAAGTCTTTTGATTCTATTTTTTTTGATAGAGTGAATTTATTTTTTAACTATTATAAATCTTTAGTATTTGATAATTCTCTTTTTGCAATGATTTTTTTATTCATTACTGTACTCGGTTTTTTTTATGGTTTTAAAAAATTAAAGCACTTACATAAAAAATATCTATTTTTTGTTACTTTATTCACGATTTTTTTGTTTCTAATATCTTTTCTCTATAAAGACAATTTTTGGGCACATTATTATGAAGGATTTCCCCTTTTTTATCTTGTGATAATATCTATAAGTTTTTATGCAGCATCACAGTCTCGTGTAAAAATGATTAAATATATTCCTATTGTCGTTATGGGTATATTCTTGGTGATGACGGGATACAAGATGTATAAAGCATTGATGAATACGACTCAAACTGCGAATATAGATTTACGAGCCCATATAAACGTACTTAATTATTTGTATGCACAGAATAAGAACCAGCCATTTTGCGTCAGAATTTATACTCCACCGGTAATCCCCTATACATATAATTATTTATTTAACTATTACCAACGAGTAAAAAAATATCCCGCAGTATCAACTGAATATGTGAATCATAAATGTTGGTATATAGTGGAACAGGAACAAGATTCTGATGGATACAAGGCTCGGATCACTCAGTGGAGAAGTGAAAATATCTCTTCAAAAGCGCGTCTTGTCAGGACAAAAATCATGGATTCGGGAACGCAAGTGGAACATTGGGAAGAGAAATAATCATTTTTTGACCAGGGAAAAAAGTTCTTCAAGCGAAAAATAGTTATTATTTATAATTATTCTTTTTTCTATGATGAATTTGCCAATCTTTTTTTCAGCTATTTTTTTGGATCGCATATCTTCATATTCAATATACCCTTTAATATATTCAAGAGGAATGCCTATGGAAGGTTCAATAATGAGGTAAAGAGTTTTATTGATTTGATGAGCTGGTTTTTTATATACTATATTCTCACCAGAGGTTCCATCTTGAGGGTATCCATACCATACTGGCATGTACCCATACGTTGATTTTCCATACCAATCAAACAAATACGACCACGTCGTGTTGGTAAAAAGCGGGTTGGTCACTGTATTTATATAGAATTCTTTTTTATTGCTCTCTGTATAGAGATAGTCAAGGACTTTTTTTTCATCGGAAAGATGCATATTCTTTTGTACGGAAAAAAGCACATCCCCGTTTTTATTATGAGCAATGATTAACTGTATATTTCCTATAAGAATAAAAATCATTATAAGTATAATGATTATGTTTTTCAGTTTTTTAAAATGAATAGAAAACTCATAAATGATGATACTGGTCATTACTATTAAGGGATATATATTACCAATGTTTAGAAAGTATGAATCATTTCTCTCAAAAGGATAGATAAGATAGGGTGATATAAACCAAACATACAAAAAAAGCACTGCTTTTTTATGCTTTTTATTCACTATCAAACTATAGATCATATATCCTGTCAGAAATATTAAAATAATAACGGAAAGAGGTTTGAATTGGATGGTCAAGGTAGTGCCTATATTGTTTAATAAGCTCTGGATAAAACGCATTATTTTCAATTTAAATATAGGATCGTCTGTGTGTCTGGAAAAAAAACCGAAAAACGCTTTTATTCCTTGATATTTAAAGTTAAACTCTGCAATGATAAAGGAAGATAAAAAACCGAGTGAGAGTACATACAAAAAAATATCGTTTTTAGTAATAATGTACAGCCTTTTTATATTTTTCCCATACAGTTTAATAAAAGCAATGATGATAAATAATACAAGATAAGCAAGAAAAAATTGAAGTTGTACCGATAATGTCCACATAAGCACCATGAGTGAAAATCCTCTATAATTCTTATTGAGAGCAAGCCAAAAGCCATAGAAAAAAAGGGGAATGGAAAGAAGCGCGAGAGAGGGGTTAGATAACCATCGGCTATATCCAACCGCTTCATACGAGACTGCAAAAATGAAAGAAGATATATATGCGATCGTTATATTTTTAGATAATTTAAGCGCAATAAAAAACAAAATACAAATACCAATGATATTGGTGAAAATCAAAAAAATTCGTACAGAGAGCGGATCATGATTGAAAAAATGATAAAAAGGAGAGATAAGATACCAGTACAGGGGTCCATGAAATAATCCTTTAATATCTGTGGTTGGCCCAATTATTTTTATTGGATCCGATTCCCATATATCCCGCGCCGCAAATGCATCGCGTGCTTGATCATAGCCGAAGGTGATACGATCAAGATATATAAATCGTACGATCAATCCGAGGATAATACAAAAGCCCAAAAAAATATATGTATTTTTTTTCATAACGAGTTATGAGCTAACGATGTTGTTGTTTAATATATATACCGCTTTCAGATTAAATTACAACAACGTGCTTCATCTGTAAGCGGCATAACCCTTCGTACGTTCATTTTGCTTTGCAAACTGAACTACGATGGGTATACTATACATAATACACCAAATATCCTATGAAAAAATCATGCACAGTCATTATTCATACGCGTAATGAAGAAGATAGCATAAAAGAATGCATAGAATCTGCCCGTTTGCTGAGTGAGGATATTCATATCATAGATATGGAAAGTGTGGATAAAACAAAAGAGATTGCTCTTGAAAATCATGCATCAGTTTATTCTTTTGCTCCGAGTCAATACGTTGAACCAAGTCGTGAGTTTGGTATAAGCACATCAAAAACAGATTGGGTATTTATTCTTGATTCTGACGAGCGTATGACTCAAGAACTTGCAGATGAAATCAAGTCAATCATACAACAGAAGAACTGTACTCATTATAAAATACCAAGGAAAAATATTTTTGGAAGGAAAAAGTGGCTTCGGTGGGGGGGATGGTATCCAGATTACCAGATACGCCTTATTCAAAAATCATCTTTTGTGAGATGGAATAGGAGGATTCATAGTTCACCGGAAATAAAAGGATTATGCGGGGTTTTACATACTCCCTTTATCCATTATTTTCATCCCTCTCTTGAAAATATGGTTGGAAAAACCATCAGATATGAACACATTGAAGCGTTATTGTTATTTAATGCACGAAAAAAGGTAAGCATCTTTACTTTTTTTCGGAAATTTGCAGGAGAACTATATCGCCGACTTATTCGTCATCTGGGGTTTTTGGATGGTTCATATGGTATTATTGAATCTATATATCAGGCATTTTCAAAAACTATTACCTATCTTTTTTTATATGAAAAAAATCGCGGTGTATGATCCGTATCTTGATGTATTAGGAGGAGGCGAGAAACATATTTTGTCAATTGTACAGGTTTTTGAGCAGTGTGGATATACGATTGATTTATTCTGGGATGATGCGAAGATTCTTGAACATTTGGCAAAGCAACTGCATATTACCTTTCAAAAAGTACACATTATCCCATCTTTTACTTCTTTTTCATTTATCCGAAAATTGATGAAAACAAAAGAATACGAGTATTTTTTCTACGTGACTGACGGGAGTTATTTTTTTTCACTCGCTCGGCATAACTATATTTTCTCCATGTATCCGCAACAGTCCTTGTACCGTTCAAGTTTTTTGAATAGACTGAAATGGACTCAGTGGAATTTTATTGCAAATTCTCTGTATACCCAATCATATATAGAAAAGTGGACGGGTAAAAAAAGCGAGGTTATCTATCCATATTTAGATATTCTACCTTTTGAAAAAGTCCAATCATATAAAAAAGATAAAATTATTTTAACAGTGGGGAGATTTTTCAAACATCTTCACGCAAAAAGACAGGATATTCTTATAAAAGCGTTTAAGCAATTACAACAGAAGGATAAATCGTTCAAAGATTTTAGACTATATCTTATCGGTGGGTTGAAAGAAGAAGATAAATATTATTTCAAAGAATTGGTAAGTCTTGCCGAGGGCAACCCAAATATTATTTTCATTCCCAATGCCCCGCAGGAAGTTGTTACAGAGTATTATAGAAAAGCATTGTTTTACTGGCATGCGGCAGGGTATGGTGTTGACGAGAGCATCCATCCTGAAGCTGTTGAGCATCTGGGGATAACTCCTCTTGAAGCTATGGTTGAAGGATGTGTTGTTTTCTGCCACGCAAGCGGCGGACCCAAAAACATCATAAGCGATGGAGTGAATGGATTTTTGTATGATACAATAAAAGAACTGATTGATAAAACAGCTCGTATTTATACAGAGGCAAGTGGCATAGAAGCAATACGTTATCAAGCCTATACCTATATAAAGAGTCAGTTTGCATATAACGTTTTTAAGAAAAAGATGTTTTCCTATTTCAAATTGCCAAAGCATTTATAATTTCTCTATGGAACAGAACGAAAACATTATTGAAGTACACGCTCCCGGTGCCCCTCTTTCTTCACCGGGTTCCCGTCTCTCTCCGCTTGAAGAATTGAATAACACCTATCTTGCAACCATCAAAACATTCTCTCCTGAGAAACGATCGCACAAAGAACAGTTAATCACCACTATGTATCACACACTCCATACACGCTTGAGCCAACAAACAGAGTGGGCTTACAAAGAAAAACAACAAGCAATCCTGCGGTTAAAGCTTGCGCGCTACTTTCAGCGAGCGGATGCGTGCGATGTCAATACTCTCTATGATGCCATCTATGAAAATCCCTCATTTATCAACACTGAAAAAGGAGGATTGCACAAATTATTTGACATCCATGAGCAAAAGACTCTCCAAAAAATAGCTGAGATGAGAAAAAAAAGAGCAAACATAACAGAAGACGCTGAATACAATCCCTATGAAGCACTGCTTGCTTCCTCATCAGGCGAGTATTATCTTGCTCGACTCCTCAATATGCATCACCTTGAAAAAGAGTCAGAGTATATGCGCCACTGCGTGGGGACAAGCGACTCATACCTTAATCGGATGAAAAGCGGAGAAATTGAGATATTGTCTTTCAGAAGAACACCGTGGTACAATCCCCTCACCAAACAACTAGAAGGAGACGTTCCCTTTCTCACCATTGAGTATCATCCCAAAGATTGCATCATCACGCAAATAAAAAAAGAAAACGATCAGTATCTGACCTCCGCTGATCCGTACACATCTGATTTCTTTGCTATCTTAGGACGTCTGTCAACCACCCATACTGATAACGGCAGTCCTCGTATGATCGCCACGATATCCTCAAGTGAATTAGAGAGCTTTGATGTCAAACCAAACCATCTGTTGACTGACCGTGGTGAGATAAATTTTCACGATATTCCCCCCTCTGATACTCCGTTCATATTAAAAGCAGGTGCTATACCACTGACTCCTGATAATGTTACACATGAAGACGTATCACATCTTCTTCGTATCTTTGAGAAGCTCATCATACCTTCCGATCAGATTGCGCGTACCCCTGACGAAATCAAAAGAGGAACGAAGACCTATGTCGGAGAGCTTGTCCACGGTATCTTCGACAAAATCCAGGAATACGGCATCGAGCACGTCTATACCTCTTTCCCCGAAGGCAGGATCAGAATTGAAAAGGATTTTGAAGTGGTGCCCATGACTCTTAGAGAATTTGAAAAACAAATAGAACAACACAACATAAGCTCCACCGACAGATCGCTCCATATACAACTTTCCAATTACGCCAAGTCCATGATGCAAAAAATCGGAACGCGGGAACACTCGGCATTGCAAAGGCAAGAAACTTTTTCTCTGGTCAGGCTCAAAGTCCGCGATCTTGGTTTCCCGAAAGATAAATATCCAACTACGGACCAAATCTACAAGCGCATCGAAAAACTGGGCCTCGAACTCTGCCCGCCTGAAACCGGCCCGCATTATCGGTTTCAATATATGGATCAACCAATTGACGAGGCGTTGTGTATTGGCATGAAACCAATCGTCGGTCGCGGCGGCAACCCGTGCGTTTTCGGCTTGGTACGGTACGATGGCGTTTTTTGGCTGGGCGACTGTTGGGCGTGTCCGGGCGACGAGTGGGTTCCCGTCGATGGTTTTGTCTTCCGCCTCCGAAAGTTGAAAAACTTGAAAACTTAGCGCTTGAGCTTTTTGATGCTTTGCTTCTTTGCTTTTTTGAGTTTTTTCTGCCACCATTTTTTGTTTGCGCTCACTTGTCAGTGGGGGATACTATTTACCAGATGGGTTGCATTGGGTGGTTACGGCTTCCCAAAACCCGTATAACACATGCAGATTGAGAGTCCGTTCGGTTACGACTTGGCGGAGAGGATCTGCATGATTGTCAACAAAATAGTATAATCTTCAAATGATGAAGCTTTCAGTGGTGATTCCTGTTTATAGAAACAAAGAGTTGTTGATGACTAATCTTGCGCATAATTATCAATTCTTGAAAAAATACGAGATTATTTTAGTTGATGACGCGTCAAAAGTCGGGATAAAAGAGGAAGTAAACAAAAATTTTCCCTCGTTTATTGTTATAAAACATGTTGTTAATACTGGTTTTTCGCAGACTGTCAATGATGGTGTGGCACAATCAAAGGGGGAGTTTATTTTACTTCTCAATTCCGATGTGAAACTCCGCGATCGCAGTTTTGAAAAAGCTATGACTCATCTTAAAAAAGATACGTCTCTTTTTGCAGTGAGTTTTGCACAGATAGAGAAGGACGGAAACATAGTGGGGAAAAATTCAATATATTTTTCAAAGGGATTATTTCACCACAGAAAAGCACAAGATATTTCTTTTGGATTAAACGCGTGGGCAGAGGGCGGCGCCTCAATCATTCGCGCTTCCTATTTTCGCAAGCTTGGTGGTTTTGATACTTTGTACGCGCCGTTTTATTGGGAAGATATTGATCTTTCGTATCGCGCATACAAGCGTGGGTGGAAAGTATTGTTTGATCCGACCATTCTTGTTGAACATCATCATGAATCCACCATTGGTAAATATTTTGTGAAGAAAAAAATATCAAAGATAGTTTTTCGTAATCAGTTTATATTCATCTGGAAAAATATCACCGATGCCCACTTATTTTTTTTTCATCTTATTTTTCTTCCCTTCCTTTTACTTAAGCTTTTATTTAAGCAGACAGAATTGTTTTTCAGTTTTTTTCAGGCACTGAAAAAACTTCCTCATATTTTAAAAAAAAGAAACGATGAATTGCTCAAAAAAAAAGTCAGTGATAAAGAAATTTTGAGATTATTTATGCATGAATAAAAGATTCGTTATTATCTGTCTTGCATTATTCAGTTTATTTTCTCTCGGATTACATATATATAAGAGTAATAAAGTTCCGACATGCATCAATGCTGATGAGGCGGCGTTTGGATATAATGCATATTCTATTTTGAAGACTGGAAAAGATGAATATGGCGCTTTTCTTCCTCTCAGACTGAAATCATTTGGTGATTATAAACTGCCATTGTATTCTTATTTAAGTATTCCTTTTATCGGGATGTTTGGTCTCAATGAGTTTTCCACACGGTTGCTCTCATATGTCGTCGGTATTTTATTTCCTCTTCTTATCTACTTTTTGTCAAAAGAACTTTTTAACAATAAAAAAATAGCTTTGATTTCTGCATTTTTGATGAGTGTATCACCGTGGATGAATACGTTATCGCGACAAGCACATGAGGCCAGTCTGGCGGCGTTTTTCATCACTCTGGCGCTTATTTTTTTTCTCAGATTTATGAAGCGTCGGACTCTTCTTGACAGTCTATTTTTTTCGCTGTTTAATGGACTGAGTCTATTTTCGTATCATATCAGCCGTACTTTTGCACTTTTTTTCTTTTGCGCTTTTATTATTTTTTTGATAAAGAATAGACAAAAAATAGTTACTCGCCGTCAATTGGTTTTTTTATCTCTTTTTCTTATTCCATTATTCTTTTTCATATTTTCAGAATTAAAATACCCAGCAACACGATTACAAAATCTTATCTTTTACAACACTGCTGGGTTTAACTTAAGAATCAACGAATTAAGAGGAGAACATGATGTAAGAATGCTTCATAATAAAGTAGTAGTTGGAGTTATTCAAATTATGAATGAATATGCGAAATATTTCTCCCCAGCGTTTCTTATCACTCACGGAGATCTTAATGTGCGATTTGGACATCAAGGTATTTCTCCCATATCTATTATTGAGTATTTATTTCTTTTCATAGGACTATACTATCTTTTCAAACAAAAAGAGCGTAATCGTTATATTATTTTGATTATTTTACTTCTTTCTCCGATTTCCGCCTCGCTTGTGTGGCAGGAATATTCATTGACACGCTCTTTTTATATGATTGTTCCACTTCTTTTAATTATTGGATATGGTATAGGGAAACACAAAAAATTATTCATAGGAGTTATTTGTATTGTCTACATGTTTTTATTATTCATGAGTTGGGATTTTTATTTTTTTCATTATCCAAAAAGGCCCTTAGTGATACGAGGATTTCAATGTGGATATAAAGAACTTGCAGAATACGTGCGTACCAATTATACTCGTTTTTCTGAATTTAAAATCACTCCGAGACATGGACAACCCTATATTTTTTTACTCTATTATTTAGGTATTGACCCAAATAAATACCAGCGCATCGCTCATTTATCTCCTCCTGATAAATATGGATTTGGACAAGTTGAGAAGTTTGATAAGTTTGATTTCAATTTTAATCTTGATATCCCAAAAAATGGAGTTTCGTATATTGGCTACCCTGAGAATTTTATTGATAATCCACATATAGATCAAACTAAAATAAAAAAAATAGTAGTTGGAGGAGAAGAAATATTCCTGATATACGATAATCTACAATAATTTTCATTCAATAAAATCTCTCAATTTTTTGGCGCGTGTAGGATGACGGAGTTTGCGAATAGCTTTTGATTCTATTTGACGAATGCGCTCTCGGGTAACCCTGAATTCTTTCCCGACCGATTCTAATGTTTTTGGTTTTCCATCATCAAGACCAAATCTCATAATCAATACTTTTTTCTCTCTATCAGATAAAGTGTCTAATACATCATTCAAATAATCTCTTAAAAATTCTTTTGATACTTTATCATAGAGTGTTGGTTTATTTTGATCCGAGATAAACTCTTCAAGAGTGGTCTCTTTATCGTCACCTATAGGGGTTGAGAGTGATTTCGGATGTTGAGAAATTTTGATTAAATTTTCCACTTCCTTTACGGTGATACATAGTTCTTTCGCAATCTCCTTATTGGAAGGATCTCGTCCTAATTTTTGAGTCAATCTTCGCTGAGTTTTATAATATCTGTTTATGTGATCAACCATATGCACAGGAATACGTATAGTACGAGATTGATCAGCGATTGCTCGTGTGATGGCTTGTCTGATCCACCATGTTGCATAGGTAGAAAATTTATATCCTCTTCTCCAATCGTATTTTTCTACTCCCTTGATCAGTCCTTGATTGCCTTCTTGAATGAGGTCAAGAAAAGATAGTCGTCGTCCAAGATATTTTTTTGCGATGGAAACGACTAATCTCAGATTTGATTTTATCAATTTCCGACGAGCATTGAGATCGTTTTTCTCGTATGCTTTCGCAAGTCGTATCTCTTCGTCAAAATTGATGAGGGGATATCTGCCAATTTCCCGAAGATACATCTTTATAGGGTCAAGTGATTCTCCTTGTTTGAGTGCGACGATTTGTTTTAACTCTTTTTCAATTTCTTCAACTGATTGATGCGCTTGTTTTTCTTCTTCTGTTGAGACATTTTCAAAAATATCTATATTTTTTTTGATTGCTCGTTCAAAAAAATCATCAACTGCTTCAATGTGGCGTTCTGGGTTTGGGTACACAAAAAAAATATCATCAAGAACGACAAAACCATTTTCTTCACCTTGTCGTATAAGTTCTTTGACTGTTTTTGGTATTTTCTGAATATTCATATATTACTATATTTTATAGTACGGTAAGCTTTTTTTCTACTTCAGATAAATCCTTCATTAACATCTTTATATTGTTCTCATTGGGAGTTTCTTCTCTCATTTCTATGCTTATTTTATTTTTAAGGGATTGTCGTTTAAGCTCATACAATGTACGAGTGGATGTTTTTTCATTTACGTTTGGATCAAAAATAACCATGTCAAAAAGCAGTATTTCATCAAAAACAGGTAAAAGAGCCGCAGAAAGTGATTGAATAAAACGTTGAATTTCAAAGGTGGTATTATGTTTCAAAAAAATAACTAATTCATTCAGTATTTTTTGATATGCAATAATGGAAAAATCAGATGTGTGAAATATGTGTTGCATGGTGGTCAAAAATACTGATGGATCATCTTCTTGGAAAAGATAGTGAAGAATATATTTTTGCATTAAATCAAAACGATTCGTCTCGTGCATTGTTCGTTTAAGGGGAATTCTTTTCCTCAAAATTTTTTGTCTCTTGATTTTCTGCATCAATGATTCAATTGATCGGGGTTCAACATCTAAGA
>DATDVH010000049.1:0-8366 GCA_035290045.1 Patescibacteria group bacterium
AACAATGTATGGCGTTTAACACCAAATACAATCAACGCAGATTTCATCAGGCGTTAGGGTATAAAACACCTGCTGAATATGTTATATTACAAGTTGAAAAACAAACTCATCAACTGTATCGTATGTATAGGTCCTGAACAAGTTCTTGACAGTAAGTTGTATTCATAGTAAGCTTTTGTATATGGAAAGTATCGGTGCTTCAGGTAAATCTACTCACTCATCACAGTCCAATTCAAAGGCGTTTATTGATCCTTCATATCTTAAAAAGAACATTTCTCTTCCTCAGAAACATTTTAGTTTTCTTACTTTTTTTCTTTGTATTATCCTTATTGCGTCGGTATGGATTTTTTTTGTCAGCGTAGATGTTATGCCCAATCCTTTTTCTACCTTTGAAACAACGAATATCCCGATGATAAAACCGAAATACAAAAAAGCCACTGTTCAACTGCAAAAGGAGTATCAAAATCCCTTTGATAAGAAAACGCAGTATGTCAACCCATTTTCAAGTTACAAAAATCCATTTGATACTTTAAACGCCAAATGATATGAATAGCGCAAAGATTGTTTTTTGCTTATTATTTTTTTTGAGTATTTTTTATATACAGGCTGTTTTTGCTCAAGAAAATCCAGAAGATAACGTCCGCAAATATAATATTACGTTTCCTGTAGAAGTATTAGGAGGATGCGCAAGTATTGCAACATGTCGTACCTATTGTGAAGACGTTGTGCATGCGGAATCGTGTATAAACTTTGCAAAGTCAAAAGGTTTTTATAAAGAAGAACAGCTCAACAATCATCAAAGTGAACTTCTTGAGAAAGCAAAAGGCGAACTTGGATGTGATTCTCCCGATTCGTGTCGTGCACTGTGTCACCAAGAGTCTAATTTTGAAAAATGCGGCTCATTTGCGAAAAAATATAACATTTCAGGAGGACACACGGAAAATCCAACAGAACAACGTTTTCTTGAAAAAGCAAAACAAATTCTGGGATGTGATTCTCCCCAATCATGTAAGACGTTTTGTGAGGACGAAACTCATAGAACGCAATGTACTGAATTTGCCAAAGAAGTTGGTTTGCGCGGCGGGGAACATTTTGTCGGCCCGGGAGGATGTACGTCGCCCGAGACCTGTCAATCTTTCTGCGGCAATCCCGATAACTTTCAAATATGCGCAAGTTTTAGTTCTCACGGCAACAACGAAAAGTTTAGCGGCCCTGGAGGATGTAACAGCGAGGAGTCATGTCGTGCATATTGTGAAAAAAACCCTCAAGAATGTAGACACACAGGCGAGGGAGTTTCTTCTCAGGTTATTTATAACAAGGAAGAAATGTGCAACCGTACGCCACAGTGTTCTTGGGAAAATAATACCTGTCAGTGCGGATTCAATGGTGGTATAGAAGAATACGCAAAATTTTGTCGGGATAATCCAGAAAAATGTAAGATTACTACTACCACTTCTACCGGAACGTATCCGACGGAAACGAGTGGAGGTGATTCAGCGACTGAGTGTGTGAAATATGGATGTTCGTGGAACGGTACCAATTGTCAATGCTCTCAATCCCAAACTACGAATACAGGAAGCACGGTACAACCAACGGGATATTCTCAACCCACTAGTTCGCCGCAGTCTCCCACATCTTCTGTAACCACTGATCCAGCCACGGAATGTGGTAAAAACTCCGGTTGTTTATGGACAGGTTCAACCTGTCAGTGTAATAATTCACCCCAACCAACCATACAGACATCAGGTAACTTGGGTGGTGATCCAGCGACCGAATGTGTAAAATATACGGGATGCACATGGACAGGAAGCAATTGTCAATGTTCACAAGTACAAGGCATTGAGACTGAAAAGCCAAAAATGAGTTTTCTACAGTTTATTTTTAACTTGCTCTTTGGAAAATAATAGAAATTCCCTCATGCTGAAAAATCATTTTTATACCGTTTTCAGATGAAATTGTAACAACGTACTTCATCCTTGTCTGCCGACAGGCAGGTGTAAACGGCATAACCCTTCGTCTCTTCATTTTGCCCTGTCTGCCGACAGGCAGGTTTGCAAACTGAACTACAATGTGTATATTTGCTCGGTAGAAAGCTCCAACTTTTCAATCTCAATCAACCGATTGTATTTTGATAATCGTTCGGAGCGGGACATGGAGCCAGACTTCAAAAAATCTGCACCACATGCAACCGAAAGATCTGCGATAAAGGAGTCTTCAGTTTCTCCTGAGCGATGAGAGATAATAGCTTTCAGGTTATTTTGTTGTGTCAAGTGAATTGCTTCAATTGTCTCTTTCAAAGTGCCGATTTGATTTGGTTTTATCAAAACTGCGTTTGATGCTTTTTCCTCACTGCCTTTTTTAATTCTCTCAGTGTTTGTCGTATAGAGATCATCACCTATCACGAGCGTTTCCTTTCCAACTTTTTCTGTAAAATGGACAAACCCATTCCAATCATCTTCAGCGTATGGATCTTCAAAAGAGACAATCCCATATTCAGTTTTTAGATCTATATAATAGTCCATCAACTCTTTTGAACTAAGTGTTTTTCCTTCTTTTTTCAAATGATACGATCCATTTTCAAAAAACGAAGAAGAGGCGCTATCAATACCGATGTCTACATCAACAGTTTTTTTATGATCCGCATGCATGATTGCGTCAATGATATAGTTGAAGACCTCGCTGTGTGATGATAGGTGAGGTGAATACCCTCCCTCATCACCGACTAATGTTGAATAATTGTTATTTCTGAGAATGATTCCGAGTTGATGAAAAATCTCTGCGCCTATTCGCACTGCTTCATGCGGTACATTTGTTTTTGGAATAATCATAAATTCTTGTATGTCAAAATTCCAGTTCGCATGTTTTCCTCCATTTACCACATTGATCATAAGACGGGGAAATGATGGCTTTTTTCCGTGAAAATAATAGTCGTTTAACGTGTGCCAAAGGGGTTTATTATTCTGTTTTGCAAAAGTTCGTGCAAGAGCAAGCGAGACTGATAACAAAGCGTTTGCGCCAAGGTGTTTTTTATTTTTGGTTCCATCAAGCTCAATCATTTTTTTATCAAGGCTTTCAAGATCTTCAATTGACGCTCCTTTCAAATGACGTGCGATAAGAGTATTCACATTCTCAACTGCTTTCATCACCCCTTTTCCTGCATACCTACCAAGATCATGGTCGCGGAGTTCGTAAGCTTCATATATCCCAGTTGATGCGCCAGAGGGAACAGACGCTGATCCCTTCACCCCATTATCAAGTTCAACTGTTGTCATCAACGTCGGATTTCCTCGTGAGTCAAGAATCTCAATGGCGAATATTTTTTCTATTTTCATATATTTATTATGACTCTTTTTTCCTCTTTTGTAAACCGACAGTTACCAGTCCGCTATAGATAAAAATCCAACCAGTCAGATAAAGAAGTATAGGAATAGCTTCGGAGATCGCGAGATTGATATATTTTTGAAGCCGATAATGAGGAGTTTCAGTGATAAGGGAGGTTATTGTTTGGTTGCGAAAAGAGACAATAATATGTTTATCATATTCATAAGAAAATGCAAGAACGGCAAAACCAATAAGTATAAGAGTGATAAAACGAGAGGGTTGTTTGATGGCAACAACGATTGATATAAAAAGTCCAGTCAGATACGCAAAAAGAATATAATTATGGGTAAACGAGAGATACAGTGTGATAATAAGATTTTGTTTGATATCTGATGTCAGCATACTTAGGGCTCGTTCCTAAATAACTTCTTTTGTATTTAGAATACGAGCTTTTGTGCCGCATCTTCAATAGAAATAGTTGGTAATTTATGATTGAATGCGGCCTTAAAAAAGCCCCAATTGTTTTTTTTCTTCTGTTTTTTCTTTCTTTTTTTTGACTGTAGGAAAAAAACGTTTTATGAGCGTATGAAATTCCATGGTAAGAAAAAACTTTTTTAATGCTTCATTATACCCTTCAAAATAACATGCTTTTACATCAAAATCAATCGGTACATTTGTGATGATAGTTGCTAATTGTTGTGAGAGCAGTGCGTGATTTTTGTGTTTAATAAGACTTATTCTTACTCGTTCGCTTGCAATATCGCCAATATGATCGTATATTCCCACAAGTGTCTTAAATCGTATCAGAAGTTGCGCGGCAGTCTTAGGGCCTATGCCATCTGCCCCTTTGTAATTATCAGATGGATCCCCAGTCAATGATTTCAAATCTGGGATTTGTGACGGCGTCACCAAAAACTTTTTTTTTGTCTTTTCTATTGTATACACTCCGATTTCAGAAAGACCTTTTTGAGGAGTGATGATATACACTGACTCACTGACCAATTGCATCATATCTCGATCTGCAGTCAGGATGAGAATTCGTATTTTTTTATTCACTTTTTTTACAATAGTTCCGATCACATCATCAGCTTCATATCCTCCTTTTTCAAAGTATTGTATATGAGCTGTCTCAAGAAATTCTTTAACATAGGGAATTTGGCTTTTTAATTCATCTTTCATTTTTGGACGGTGTATCTGATAGTCTTTAAATATTTTTTTTCTAAAAGTGGGCTGGGGAGTATCAAAACAAACTGCAACATGAGTTGGCTTAAAATCTGATGTTGCACGATAGAGCATGGTTGCAAAACCATATATCGCATTCGTTGGTTGACCGTTTTTCATGGTAAAAAGAGGAAGTGCATGAAATGAACGATGTAATAGTCCATTTCCGTCAATCAAAAGGAGAGTATTCGTCATGCTGATTTTTTATCTCCGACTAATCGTATAAATTCTTCGTCGTCAATACCTTCTTTTTTGATGAGTTCTTCAGCAACAATATCAAGTTTGTCGCGGTTGTCAACTATCAGTGATTGTGCTCGGATAAAACATTCGTCAAGTATTTTTTTTATTTCACTGTCAATTTTCCCAAGCATTTCTTGAGAGATTGAAGATTGTTCATAAAATCCTTTTCCCCATTCAGTCACATCAAAAGTCGGACCAAAATTAATAGGTCCAAGAGGACTCATCCCATATTCAACTACCATAGCTTTTGCTATACGTGTTGCTTGGTCAAAATCATTTGCGGCACCTGTGGTGATCTCTGAAAACACAACTTCCTCAGCACTCCGTCCTCCCATCATAGAGGTGATAATCTCCAAAAGATGCGTTTTTGTCTCATGCAGTCTGTCTTTTGCAGGAGGAATAAGCGTGAAACCCAAAGACATACCTCGCGAGATAATTGAAATGCGGTGCACAGGATCCATGGTCGGGAGAAAATGAGTGACTATGGCATGACCAGCTTCATGATAGGCAGTAATTTTTTTGTCCATATCCGATTGTAGGCGTTTCTTTTCAGGTCCAAGTTTTACTTTTGTTGCGGCTTCCTCAAGGTCTTCCATGGCAATATCTTTTTTTGCCTGGCGAGCGGCAAGTATAGCGGCCTCATTGAGCATATTTTCAATATCAGCTCCAGAAAAGCCAACTGTTCGTTTTGCGACTTTCTCCCATGAGACGGACGTGAGAAATGGTTTGCCTTTTGCATGGATGGCAAGAATAGCTTTTCTCCCTTCAAAATCAGGAAAGTCAACTAAAATACGTCTATCAAACCTTCCCGGACGAAGAAGCGCAGGATCAAGCAGATCACCTCGGTTTGTGGCGGCAATGACTATCACGCGTTCATTTGGTGAAAATCCATCCATCTCAACAAGAATCTGATTTAACGTTTGTTCCCGCTCGTCATGCGCCGAAAGAGCTCCTCCGACAGACCGAGCTCGTCCTATAGCGTCAATCTCATCAATAAAAATGATTGCGGGAGCGCTTTTTTTTGCTGTTGCGAAAAGATCGCGAGCGCGCGCGGCTCCAATACCGACGAGCATTTCCATGAATTCAGAACCAGCAATGGAGAAAAAAGGCACGTTGGTTTCTCCTGCGACTGCTTTTGCAAGTAATGTTTTTCCACATCCTGCAGGCCCTACTAATATAATCCCTTTTGGCGTGCGAGCTCCGAGCTTTGCATATTTTTCAGGATGTTTGAGAAAGTCAACGACTTCTTCAAGTTCTTTTTTTGCTTCATCAACTCCTGCGACATTTGAAAAAGTAATACGGGTAATTTGTTTTGAATATTTTTTTGCCCGCGATTGTCCGAAAGAAAAAATTGAATCTTGCGCTCCTCGTGCTTGTCTAAAAATAAATATAAAAAAAGCAATCATCAGCACGGTTGGGATAATATTTGCAAGCAGATTAAGCAATGCCGATCCTCCTTGTGTATCTTTGACCTGTATAGTTACTTTGGATGGATCAACGTTACTATCTTTTAAAATTTTTATAAAACTTTCATCAGGTTCTTTGATCGCAGTAGCATTTGATTCATCTTTATACGTTAGTATCACTTTATTTGCGACAATTTCTGCTTTTTTTACCTTGTTATTTTTGATATCGTGAATTGCTTGTGTGAGAGTTTTTTCTGGATACAGTTTTGTAACATCTTTGAATGAAAGGTATATTGAGAAAAGAAAAAATCCTATGAAAAGTATGATGAAAAGATTTTTAATATTAAGGTTAAATTTAAGTTCAACTATTTGTTTTCTTTTCTTGCCGCGAGGTATGCCATTTTTTCCATTGTTGTTTCTTAATTGTTGATTATGTGTTTCTGCCATAGTATGTCATTGTACCAGATTTTTGATACAATGTGAAGCAATAAAATATGCAGATAGTATCATATAAAGAATCAAAAGAAAATAAAATCATACAATCTGTTTGTGATGTATTGAGTCAGGGAGGTCTTGTTATTATTCCTTCAGACACAGTATATGCGCTTGTGGTAGATGCGACAAATCAAAGCGCAGTAAACACGCTTTTAGATTTTAAGAAAAGACCTCATGGTAAAGCAATCTCTATATTTGTAGAAAACGTATCAAAAGCATGCGCCTTTGTTTCTATTAATAAAAAACAGATGAATACTGTATCTCAATTGATTCCAGGTCCTTTTACTGTAGTTTTGTCTTATAAAGGGGGACTTATGCACGGACTTGCATCAGAAGAAAATACTCTCGGGATACGGGTACCTGATTATCCTTTTATTAAAAATCTTCTTGTTCAATACGGAGCGCCTCTTACTGCTACTTCAGCGAATATATCGGGTAGATCTCCTCATTATTCAATACAATCCTTCATGAATGCTCTCCCTGATAAAAAAAAGCAATATATAGGTTTAATTGTTGACCGCGGGAGGCTTCCCCATAATAAACCTTCAACAGTGGTTGATTTAACAGGAGATAATGTGCGCGTATTGCGACAAGGAGATTATCAGATTGATAGAAAAAATTTTTTTTATGTATCTCATACTTCCGAAGAGACTGGAAAAATAGGGTCGTTACTTTTGCAAAAATATCTCAAAAAAGCAGAAAATAAACCATTGATATTTTTGATAGAAGGCGAGTTGGGTACAGGAAAAACAGTTTTTGTGAAAGGAGTTGGGATAGCGCTTGGAGTGAGAGGAATAGTATCACCAACTTTTGTCATTTATTATGAATATCCCGTCCCAAAAAATAACATTAAAAAGTTGTATCATTTTGATCTGTATGCGATTGAAAATGAGGAAGAATTTCGCTATCTCAAAATAGACGATATGTTAAAGCCTAAAAATGTGATCTGTATTGAATGGGGAGAAAAAAGCATGGCATTACTTGATCAGTTTAAGAAGAAAGGGTTTATTATATACATTCGTATTGAATACAAATCATCCACGCACAGAACAATTCAAAGCACTCTATTTAATCATGAGAAAAGTTGAAATTATATGTTGATTCTTGCGATAGATACATCATGTGATGAAACATCAGTTGCCATTACCGAAGATAGAAAGATTATTGCTCACTCAATTTATTCCCAAGTTTTAATTCATAAAAAATGGGGTGGAGTAGTGCCTACTTTGGCAAAGCGTGCGCATGAAGAACGCATTGATTGGGTGATTGAGGAGACGCTTAAGAAATTAAAAATTGAAAAAATAGATTATATAGCAGTAACGTATGGACCTGGACTTGCGCCAGCGCTTGAGGTAGGAGTGAATAAGGCTAAAACATTGGCAAAAAAATACGGCAAAAAAATTATTCCCATTAATCATATGGAAGGACATATTTATTCTTGTTTTGCGCAAAATAGCAAAGCTAATCCTCAAAGAACATTTGATTTTCCCTATATCGCGCTTCTTATATCAGGCGGACATACACAGCTCGTTTTATTTACGGATCATATAGCCTATCAAATAATTGGTGAAACCATAGATGATGCGGCAGGCGAAGCGCTTGACAAGGCGGCGAAAATGTTAGGACTTGGATATCCGGGAGGCGCAGTTATTGAACGATTAGCTTAAAAAGGAAATTCACGCT
>DATDVH010000050.1:0-7529 GCA_035290045.1 Patescibacteria group bacterium
ATTTTATCAACAAGTAATCTTAAATGCTTTGAAGCACGTTTACGAATAGCGCCGTTTCCTGCAACAATGAGAGGACGCTGTACAGATGATAAAAGTTTGAGAGACTCATTTATCGCTTTGTAATCAGGTGTGGACCTACGCAGTATTTTCGGTTCAAGCGGCGTACACAGTGTTTTTAATCCAGCGATATCTTCTGGTATTTCCAAATGAGTCACTCCGGGTTTTTCCATCTGAGCAAGCTTGAATGCCTTCCGCACTGTCTCTGAAAGTGTATCTGCATCATGAATAGATGTATTCCATTTTACAATCGGCTTAAACATGTTTACAATATCAACGAGCTGATGGCTTTCTTTATGAAGTCTATTAACATTTCCCTGACCAGTAATCGCCACTACTGGGCTTTTATCAAGATGCGCATCAGCAAGACCAGTAATTAAATTGGTTGCACCTGGACCTAAAGTCGCAAGACATACACCTGCTTTACCAGTTATCCTCCCCCAAATATTAGCCATAAAAGATGCTCCTTGTTCGTGCCTTACTATAACAATCTTAATTGAAGATTTTTCCAATGAAAAAAGGATGTCTTCTATCTCTTCTCCTGGTAAAGCAAAAATATATTTTACTCCTTCTTTTTCAAGACATTGTATAAGCAGATCAGATGTTTTCATAAAAAGAAATAATAGATTTATACCGCTTTCAGATTAAATTACAACAACGTGCTTCATCTGTAAGCGGCATAACCCTTCGTACGTTCATTTTGCTTTGCAAACTGAACTACGATGGGTATAATACATACTACAAAATACACTAAAAAAATACCACAGCAAAAAATGTATACATGCGATATACTGAATACTCGCCTATGTCATCAAAAATATGGACTCAAACACAAGAGTTGTTAAAGGAAATTGCAGATTACATGCAATTAGATCCTCTTCTCTACGAAATACTTCTTGAACCAGAAAAAGTCCTAATACTCTCCCTTCCTCTCAGGATGGATGACGGATCTGTGCGTCATTTTGTCGGATACCGATCGCAACACAATAATTTTCGTGGGCCATATAAAGGAGGCATTAGATTCCATAAAGATGTATCTCTTGATGAGGTGAAAGCGCTTTCTTTCTGGATGACGATGAAAACTGCAGTCATTGACGTCCCTTTTGGTGGAGGGAAGGGAGGTATTGCCGTTGATCCTAAAAAACTTTCTGCCAGAGAACTTGAACTACTCACTCGTCAGTTTACCCATACGCTTTCCGATTACATCGGCCCGTATACCGATATTCCAGCTCCTGATATGAATACCAATGCTCAAATCATGGAGTGGATGGTAGATGAGTTTGAAAAAACAATCAACCGTCAAAAAAAGAAAAAACCATACTCTCATTCAGAGTTATTAGGAGTTGTCACAGGAAAACCATTGACACGAGGCGGATCCGAAGGAAGAGAAGAAGCTACAGGAATGGGAGGGATGCATGCTCTTTTACCTGTATTAAAATACGCAGGAAAAAAACCAAAAGATCTCACAGTCGCCATACAGGGATTTGGTAATGTGGGTAGATTTACCGCAGAATTTCTTGTCGCAAAAGGATTTCGCGTGGTTGCAGTATCGGATTCAAAGGGAGGAATATATATTCCAACAGGAATATCTAACATACAAGATATATATGAATGTAAAAAATCTCATGGAATGTTGGCAGAATGTTATTGCGTTGGATCAGTATGTGAGATAAGAAATAAGGAAAAACTGAATGGAAAAAATATTACCGCCGAAGAAATCCTAACACTTCCTGTTGATGTTCTTATCCCTGCCGCACTTGGTGATGTTATTCACGAAAACAATGTGGAAAAAATCAAAGCTCATATCATTCTTGAGATGGCAAATGGACCAATTTCAAAAAATGCTGATAGAAAATTATATGAGAAAAACATCCTGGTTATTCCAGATATTTTAGCAAATGCAGGAGGAGTTGCTGTCAGTTATTTTGAATGGTATCAAAATATTCATGAAGAAAAATGGTCAAAAGAAAAGGTATTAGGTAGACTTGAAGAGAAAATGAAAAAAGCAGTAGATACAGTGTGGAAATTGCATATCATGCATCGCGTGTCTTTACGTTTCGCCGCGTATATATATGCGTTACAGCAAATTGAGAAAGAGTGGTGTAAACGGGAAAGAAAATAAGAAGTGTTTTTTATATAAATGAACGTAAATCCCAATCAAATAAAGGATCATCTTTCACCGCACACTTAATCTTTCTCAATGCTTTTCGGTGTATTCCTCGCATATACTCATGCGACTTACGATATTGTTTTCCTAAATCATAATAAGTACAAGCTTTTCCATCAATCAATCCATAATATTTAATCAGTACGTCCAATTCAGTCTCAGTTAACTGAGGGGTCGCGCTTAATACTTCAATCAGTTCTTTATCTCTTTTTTCCTGTCCTGGAGGTATCTCTTCAGACGGGATACTATTCAAACGCGTATTCTGCTTATCCTCTCCAACACACTGATCCAACGACTCAAATTCTGTCTGTTGAATTGCAAGTATCAATCGTATTGCGCGAGACGTCATTCTTTTTTTTACTCCAGGGTGAAGAGACATTTTTTGTATAACTCTTACAAACATGTCGGGATTGTTTTTGTCTTTTTCAGGCAATTGTTTTTGAACTCTTTGAATAAGTCTAATATCTTCTTTTTTACCAGTTGGTATTGAAATTGTTCTACAATGTGTTTCTATCAATCTTTGTACTTTTTGTCTTATCCACCACACTGCATAGGTAGAAAATTCCCACCCTTTTGAGGGGTCGTATTTATCAATCGCGACCATCAACCCTATAAAACCCGCCTGTGTAAGGTCTGCATATATTTCGCTATCATTTTCTAACAATAAGTTTCCTCTCATTTTGTTTATCACTGGATAAATAAGATTTTCATTTCTTTTCAGCAATTCTGTCTGCATCTTCCTCATCATGTCATCACCTTCCAATATTTGGTTTCTCAAGTCACCAATAGTAGAAGGATAATTCGTTGATGGCAATTCCGCAATTTCAGTGATCACTTTTTTTCTTTTTCCAAGAATAGCATAGTCTTTTGCTAATTGCGTAAGTCTCTGAAAAAGTAGAGGCTCTGTGGTAAAATGAATCCGGTATGGATCTTGTAATTGAGAAAATGTCTTGAATATCTGTGTTTTTATCTTACCCATCTGACACGTCAATATAAAATTATCAGTTTTTTCTTTTCCATTTTCAGAACCGTCTATCGTAGAATCTATGAAGGTGACAGATTTTTTTTCCATGTGATACTGCTCAATTACCTCTTTGGGCTTTGTTTTTTGCGCCGCGCTTTTCCTCCGGTCCCTACTTTTCTTCGCTCTTTGATGCGTGCATCTCGTGTCAAGAGACCTTCTTTTTTCAAAAGAGGGCGATACTCTTCATTTACTTTTTCAAGACAACGAGAAAGACCTAAAACCACAGCAGAAAGCTGTCCTGACTGTCCCCCTCCTGATACATGTATAGATACTGCAAATCGGTCTTCCGCAGACACTAACCGAAGAGGATACATATAGAGATTTTTGGAGACTTCACCACTAAAATACTCACCTATAGGTTTTTCATTCACGTACATTTCTCCCTGTTTCATCTTTATTGTCTGCATCATTACTTCTTTTTGCGCTCCCACTATATAAAACCGCACTCGCGCAATAGATGATTTTCTTCGTCCTATGGCTTGATAATATTTTACTGTTGCTTTTTTAACCATGGTAATTTTTTATATTTTATTTTTTATATTTTATTTTTAATTTATCTTCATACGTATGTGTACTTCCTTTGAATACAAATAAACGAGTCATTCTGCGATCTCGTAATTTATTCTTGGGAAGCATCCCAGAGACAGCATGCCGTATGATCTCTTCTGGTTTTTCCTGCTTCATTTTTGCATAACTTATTTTTTTCAATCCGCCCGGATAGCCTGAATAGCGTGTGTATACTTTGGAACTTTGTTTTGAGCCAGTTACACGCACAGCATCCACGTTTACCACGACTACATAATCTCCACTATCTAAATGAGATATATAATTGGCTTTATGTTTTCCTTGAAGGAAATGAGTAATTTCTGGAATCATTCTCCCTAATATTTTTTTATTTGCATCAACTAGATGCCATTGACGAACTATCTCTTTTCCTTTAACTGATTTTGTTGACTTCGTCAGATTCGCTTTCATGCTCTATTTTATCTTTAATTTTTAATATTTTATCTTTTACTCCATTCACCCACTGTACTTTTGCTATTTCAGCACCATCGCCTAATCGCTGTCCAATTTTAATAAGAGTCACAAAACCAAAATGTCGTCCGTGCATACGAGGAGCGATGACTTCAATCAATTTCAGTACTCCTACTTTATTATTGAGCTTTCTCATCAATAATCTATATGCCTGTTTTTTTTCTCTTTGCGCTGTATATACTATACGGTCAATATAACTTCGCAAGACCTGAGCTCGTGTTACAGTAGTTTCTATTTTTTCATATTGAATAAAATTCAATGCTAATTTACGAATGATTGAACGCGTTGCATCGCGTCCTCTCCCTAATTTAATTTTTTTAACTGCATGCCTCATAATGGTTTAAAAATCTATTCCTAATTTTTCTAATTCTTTATGTATAAGATCTAAGGATTTCTCGCCTAACCCCTTCAGTCCTACTAACTCGTCTTTACCTTTTTTTATCAAATCCTCAACTGTCTCTATTTTCTCGCGCAATAACGCATTGATCACTCGCGTAGGCAAATCTAACTCATCAATAATCGTCTGATAGACTTTCTTATCAACTTTATACAAAAGATTTCCATCAGATTTATCTTCATCATTTTCATTCTTTTTGACATCTTTACCTGATAAAATATAGCTGAAATACTCCGACATTAATTGTGAGCTTTGCATTAAGGCATCGTGTGGAGATACTGATTTATCAGTAAAAATCTGAAGCATCAGTTTGTCAAAATTAGTCTTCCTCCCGACTCGCGCTCCTTCAACTGAATAATTCACCTTCACGACCGGAGAAAAAATTGAATCAACCGCAATCATACCAAATTCTTTTTTTTCTTTCTCCTCAGATGAAGAATAACCAGAGCCTTTTTCAACCACAAGCTGTATGTCAAGTTTGCCTTTAGGTACAGTAATCTCTGCAATATAAAGATCTTTATTCACAATCTCAACATCGCCGCTTTTGAAATGACCTCCAATGATTTTCTGAATTCCTTTTTCGGAAAGCGTTACTGCAAAAGGACCATCTCCTACTACGTTAAAACGAAGTAATTTAATATTAAGAATAATATCAAGTACTGATTCTTTTATACCCTTGATTGTACTGAAAGCATGAACTGCGTCGTTAATCTTTATGTACGTGACTGCAGATCCAGAGATTGAAGACAAGAGAATCCGACGAAGGGCATTTCCTATGGTATGACCAAAACCAGCAGGAAGAGGACTAATGATAAATGTGGCAATACCAGACTTTTCATCTACTACTTCTGTTATAAAATTTGGTTTAGACATATTCTATTTAATATATCAAAATTATTAACGTGAATAAAATTCAACCACCATTTGTGTGTCAACTATATCTGGCATATGTGCTTTTTGAGGATCTGCAATTAAGGACCCATCTTTTTCATTTTTACTGATAAAAGAAGGAACAATCAATTCTTTTTTTTCAACCATTGATACGACCATGGGCATATTCCATGTTTTTTCTTTCATAAATCCGATTGTTTCACCTACTTTTACCTCATATGAAGCAATATTAATTTTTCTCTTATTGACAGCAATATGTCCATGTCCAACCAATTGACGGGCAGCTGCTCTTGTGGGAGCAAAATTCAATCGGTATACGACATTATCCAATCGTTTTTCAAGATATTGAATAATATATTCTGCAGTATTTCCGACTTTTTTGCTTGCTTTCTTAAAATAATTTTTCATTTGTTTTTCAGATACACCGTATATTCTTTTTAACTTTTGTTTCTCTCGCAATTGCACTGCATAATCAGTCATTTTTGTTCTTCTTCTTGATACACCATGTTGACCAGGAACTAGAGCAAGTCTTTTCAACAAATTACTATGAGATTTGGTCCCAGGCGTTTTAAGCCCTAGATCAACGCCCTCCCTCCGTGCTAATCTATTTTTTGGTCCTGTATAACGCATATATAAATTAAAACAAAATATAAAATATAAAATATATATTTCAAACTTAACAATCTACTAAACAATTTTCATTTTTTCTTTTTATATTTTATATTATCTAACCTCTTCTAATTTTAGGTGGACGTACCCCATTATGTGGGATAGGTGTAATATCAACTATTTTTTCGACCTCAACGCCAGAAGCCTTAATACCGCGCAAAGATGCTTCACGACCCGACCCGATTCCTTTGACAAAAACTACTGCACTCCGCAATCCATGAATTTCCATTGCTTTTTTCAATGCTTCCTGCACTGTAACTGTCGCCGCATAAGGCGTTGATTTTCTTGTCCCTGCAAAACCATGCATCCCGCAACTTCCAACCACGAAAGGCGTTCCCTTCTGATCGGTAATGGTAATGATAGTATTGTTAAAAGTTGCAGTAATATATATTTTTCCTTTTTCTACAATTATTTTTATTTGGTTTTTTTGTACCATAATTTATGTTATTTTTTTGTGGTTGCTGTATTCATCACTTTTACTGCATCTTCTTTTTTTAACGCACCAACTGTCTTTCTTTTTCCCCTCTTAGTACGCGCGTTTGATTTGGTACGTTGCCCACGAAGAGGTAAATTATGCGCATGTCGCACTCCTCTATAGGTATCGATTGATTTCAAACGTTTAATATTCTCACGTATCTCTTCTTTCAGATCACCTTCAACTTTATATTTCTTCTCAATAATCACTTGAATTCTCTTTAGATCTTCTTCTGTCAAATCTTTGACTTTTTTATTCTCATCAACTTGACTTTCCCTCAATATTACTTTACCGTTTGCAAAACCTACTCCATATACAAGAGTTAATGCATAGGCTATTCTTTTATCATCTGGTAAATTTACTCCAACCATTCTCACCATATCAACAATAGGTAATTTGTAATTTTTCGCTTTTAAATTTTAATTTAACTATCCTTGACGCTGTTTATGCTTTGGGTTTTTACAGGTAATATATAACGCACCCTTTCTTTTGACTACTTTACACACTCTGCATATTTTTCTTATTGACGATTGCACCTTCATATACGATATACAATTCTCCCTTTTTCCAAATCATAAGGCGTTATTTCAATCCTTACTTTGTCTCCTGGTAAAATTTTAATATAGTTTTTTCTCATTTTTCCTGATAAATAACATAAAATATTCTTATCGTTATATTGAGAATCTAATTTCACACGAAATAATGTGTTGGGTAAATTTTCAGTCACGCACCCTTCCACTATAGCTACTCCTGCTTTCATAAGATTGAATAGTATACCATATATTTAGGTTAAAATGTGTGCATTATTTTCCTC
>DATDVH010000051.1:0-6433 GCA_035290045.1 Patescibacteria group bacterium
TTTTTATATTTTATATTTTATATTTTCATGAAGTATCTTATCGCAAATTGGAAAGCGCATAAAACTATTCGTGAAGTTGATATATGGTTACGCGATTTTAATTTGATTGATACATCAGCTATCGGAGATGCTATAGAAATCATTATTTGTCCCTCCTATCCTTTTATGTATTACCTTAAGGAAAAATTGCAAAAGTTTTCATTTTGTAAAATTGGTGCTCAAGATATTTCTTATTTTGGTACGGGAGCATATACAGGAGAAGTAGCAGTAGATACCCTTGCGGGTATTGTTGACTATGTTCTGGTTGGACATTCGGAAAGGCGATATTATTTTGAAGAGACAGCTCACATCCTTTTCCAGAAGAATAATAGAGCGGTAGAACAAAATATTTCACCCATTTTTTGTATACATGATAGTGGAGATTTGATTCCTTCAAAGACACAGTTTATTGCATACGAACCAATTACTGCTATAGGAACGGGAAATAATGAATCGTTGGAAAACGTGCTGGCGTTGAGGCACAGACTTCATCTTGATAAAACACAGCGTTTTATTTATGGAGGATCAGTCAATAAAGATACGATATCAGAATATGCGATGTGTAAAGAAATAGATGGATTTTTAGTCGGAGGTGCATCTCTTCAGGCTTCTCATTTGATACAGTTGATATACTGTATTCTGAGATCATAATCGTTTAGTATGAAAATAAGATTATTGATATATTGTCTTCTCGTACTGCTTATCTTTGGGGTCAGTGTTTTACTTTTTGTTCGTCCCTATGATTTATTCTTGCAACGTATCAGCGGCACATCATTAACTCAGCTTATTTTTGAAAAAGGTAGTTTTAAAAATATGAATGGAAAAGTAAATGTTCTCCTACTTGGGAAAGCAGGAGGGGAGTATGAAGGAGCTGACCTGACTGATTCAATCATAGTCATGTCAATTGATACGCGATTGTCAAAAATAATAACTATTTCAATTCCAAGAGATATATGGAGTAACACTCTGCAGGATAAGATCAATACGGCTTATTATTATGGCAAAAACCAAGGAAAAGATTTTGAATTTACAAAAAATGAGATTGAATTAGTGACAGGGATGCGTATTGACTATGTTGCGCTTATTGATTTTGACCAGTTTGAAGAATTGACTAATTATATAGGGGGGGTTGATATATTTATTGAAAATACATTTGATGATTTTAAGTATCCGATCGCAGGGCGTACAGATGATCGTTGTAGTGGCGATCGCGAGCTCACCTGTCGGTATGAACATATCTCATTTACAAAAGGATTAACGCATATGGACGGGAAAACTGCATTAAAATACTCACGTTCACGCAATGCAGCAGGAGATGAAGGGACAGATTTTGCTCGAGGAAGGCGGCAACAGAAAGTCATCACGGCACTGTACGAAAAAATTATTCAGCGTATAAAGAAAATAAAAATAGAGGATATAGAAAATATATATGGACTTGTTCATCTATTGGTTGAACGAGATATTGAAAATAAAGAAGCATTATATCTGGTTAAAACACTGGTACTCACAGGAAAAAAAATAGATTTTCATGAAATCTCGCTTCCAAAAGATTTGTTTATAGTTCCTTTCTATCAGTCATATAATGGGAAATATGTGCTTATTCCGAAAGATGGGAATTTCAATGATGTTCACTCTTTTATTCAGTGTTCACTTGAGGAGAAAAAAAACTGCGAGAAATGATAGGAAAATTTCTTTAGGTCGCATCCATTAATAATGGACTGTTATTTTAATTGAAGATGCGACACAAAGGGACGTATCCCTAAATACATAGAAAGTTATTTAGGGACGATCCCTTAGAGAACAAATGATATGATTATAAGAAGGAGCGCTGTACCAATCATAAAAAAGGGAATCTCATACATTCCTGCTTGAGGAAGGGTTGTGACTATTTTTTTAGTAGGAATAGCTTGCTGAGATCCAGATCCAGATTGCGCGGTGATAGTTGCCACAGCTTGTGCAGTAATTGTTGCGCCCACTTGTGCTGTGATAGTTGCTCCTGTTTGAGCCATGATTTTTGCAGTCGGTGTGGGAGTCGCTTGAACAGAAGATTGTTTTGACGTTGGAGTTGGCACTGTAGTTGAACCTGTTTGTTGGGTTATCCTTGAAGTGGGGGCTGATGTTGTTTGTGGTTGACTTGATTGTTTCGTTGGAGTGAGGGGACTTGTCGGAGCAGTAATTTTTTGTGTAGGAGATGGAGTGGAAGCTTGAATTTTTGGCGGCGATGTGGGAGTGAGAGTCGGTCCTTGAACAATAATTTTAGTAGTTGGAGAGGGTATTGACTGATTTTGTGTAATTATTTGTTGTGTCGTTGGAGCTATACTTGTTCGTAATTGTATCTGAGTTGGCGAAGGAGTAATTATAGCAATGATGGATATAGGGGTGGGAGATAGATTGAGAATACCTGTTGTTGGTGTGGGAGTGTCTATAGAGAAGGGAGTAGGTGAGGGAGTTGGCGATGGTTGATTTACCGGATATTCTTCTTCAAACGGTCTTTTTCCTACAGGGACAACCGCGTTTGAGTCGGTAGGCGTAACAGGTTTTTTTTCTTGTAATTTTGATGCAATAAAAAAAGAGAGCGTTGAGAATATGCTAATTGCTCCTATAAGAATAATTGTGATGATATTTATTTTAAGTTTCATATACTATTTTCCAAACCACCCATTTTCCTCAGAAAACAATTCTGCTTCTATTTTAAGAAGCGCTTCATCTGATGCGATCTGATGTTGCTGATAAAACACCTTATGTTGTGGATTAAAAGCAATTGTTTCATCGCTTATACTCCACGTGGTGCTATTGACTCGTATGCGTGCTTTGGTAATATCACGGTTGGCTATGGTCTTTATACCAATTATAATCATCTCTCCTGTTTTTGCAAAGCGCAACTGATTTTTTCCTAATATCTGCCATGAAGGAGTATAGATTTTGATTCCTTCCGAATCATCAAGTGCATTCATGTTAAGGAGTGGAGTGGGGGAAACGACAGTATGTGGTGTACTCTTTTTTGATGTTATAGTTCCTATAATAAAGAGTACGCCAAAAACAATCAATAAAATAATAAGTATGATGATTGCGCGATTGTTTGGTTGTGCGAAAAGTGTTTTTTTCTCTCTCTTAAGCGTGAGATTCAATTTTTTTTGGAAATGAGGTGTTCCACTTGCAGTTAATGAGGGTATTTTTGGTTTTGTTTTGTTTAACTTATTTTCTTTTATAAAAAGATATATTTCATATATAAGTGAAAATCCTGTAAGAAAAAAAATGACAATTGCAATTTTGTTAATTGACTGAATAAACTGAAAAATATTCATATACTATTACTCTACATCATTTTGATCTATTTTGTAAATGGTGTTGGTATTTGTGAGGTTTTTTTAAAAAAGCATGATAAACCCAAGTCCTAATATGAGTAATCCTGAACCGACAAGAGGAATTGATAATGGAATATTTCCGGTAACAGGAGGAGATGGACTGTAAGTAGGAGTAAGGGTAGACGATAGAGCAGGGTGCGGCGATGGAGAAGGAAGCGTTTGTGTTATCGCTGCCTCAGGAGTTGCTTCTCCAAGGACTGATTCTCCACTTTTGGCAATGCTAAAAACACGGGTTTTTGTGACGATTGCATTGTTTGCGTCATGTGTGGTTAAAGTAAGGGTATGTGTTTCTTCTGGTAGATTATAAGGAAGGTTGAACGACCAGAGTCCTTCCTGAGTGCTTTTGAGAGTATGCGTGTGAGTTGAAACGATTGAATGCAATCGTAAAGTAACTGTGGAAAAAGGAAGCGCAGTTCCTTGGATAAGAGGCCTTTTTCCTGCAATAATTGCATTATGTTTTGGAAATAGTATATCAATGACAGTTTTTTGAGGTGGGGTACGAGTAGTAAAGTTGGCAAGGACATGTGTATTGTCTTCAACAAACTTTTTTTTTTGACCCATCACAATTGTTTCACTGACTGGACTTACCTGTCCAATAGTGGTGGTGAGTGTGGCTTTTTCATTATTATCATTACGCATTTCAATGGTTACCGGTGTAGTATTGGTGAATACTAACGGTTGGTATGTGCGCTTATTTATAAGGGAAAAAAGAGGAATAAGCCATTCACCTGTTGTTTTAGTAAGAGTTGAAAGAGTGATGGCATCATCAACTTTGAAAAGAATAAGAGATTCAACAAGCGGTGATCCATTCGTATTAATACCCTTTCCAAACGCAGGTTTTACCCCTTTTTGCAAAGACAACAGGGGAGATGTTTTGAAGTAAAATGGGGCATTATTGGTAGATGTATGTATTTTCTGTGTACTTATTATTTTAAAATAATAAGTACTGTTCTCGTTCAAATGTTTTAATGTGGCATGATGTTGTGTGAATGCATTTTTATGATCGGTAGTATCTCTATCATCAAAAGCAGAGGTGGTGAGAGTATTTTTATTCGTTCCAAACAGTATCCACCCTTTTGCTTTTATATCTGTTTTCCAAATAATAGTTGCAGTACTATCGGATATATTTGTCACTTCTATTTCATCAAATGTGGTGGTATTGGCTTTTGTGTTGAGAGTTTTAAGCGATTGAATGACAAATGTGGTGCTGATAAGTATAGCGAGAAGCAATATTAAAGCTATAGGAAAGGCTATTTTTTTTTCTGTATGATGAAAAACAGACATATTTTCTTTAATTGTTGGGAGAAAAAAATGAGCGTTTTTCCTCCAATATCTGAAAGAGCGATTGATCAATAGATATGTTGATAGGATTAGTATATTGAGTATCTATTGGTTTAATTTTTGGAGTATAGACAACATGATAAATATCAATTGCAATCCATGCGACGACGGTGAGAAAAAGCGTGAGTGAGATAATGAGTGCTTCTTTATTTTTCATAAATAATAATTTTCTATTTCAATTCCGTATTTTAATTCAGCGCTTCCAGTTGATTCGGTATCAATTGTGCTTATCTCAAGATTTTTAATCACTGTGAGGCGACGTGTTAACGAAAGAGCATTGATAAAATCATTCAGTTTTTGATATTCGCTTTCTAGATCAAGCGAGAGAGGGATAGTTTGAAGTCCTTCTTTTTTAACTTCACCTTTCAAAGTGATTTCTGGTATTCCAAATTCTTTCAATTGTACAGCGCTTTCATCAGCTATTGTCTGAAGATTGTTAATGATGATTTTGATTTCTGGTTTTGAAGGAGTTGCTTCTTCCAATAGATGAATTTTATTTCGTATTGTTGTAAGTTGAGACTGGAGGGCAATAATTTTTACAATATTTTGTTCATATGCGGTATTGATTTTTTTCAATTCTTGAGCTTCTTTTCGTAGAGCAAACGCAATAGTGAGAGATGGTCGTATTGCAAATAATACAAACATCGTAGAAATGATAAAAAATAGCGTTGTATAAGTATAATCAGCAACTTCTTTTTTTGATAGTAATTGAGTTATAAAGAGTTTTGTATCCATAGTAATTTATTATTTTGGCTATAAAGTAGTTTTCAGTGAAAAATTAAATATTTGCTCATCTTTTTTTACCTCTCCTAAGGACACGGTTTGAAATTTTTGATCCTTTTTTAGTCGTTCATAGAGTGAGCGTATGCTGTTGAGATCTGTTGTCTTTCCTTCAAGAGCGATTTCCTGTTCGGAAATACTCACAGTACTAATGATAATTGATTCTGGAATAATAGAGGTGATATAATTTAAGTGCATCAAAAATTTTTTCTGCTCATCTATCAATTTCTTAATAACTGTAGTTTTTGTTTCTATTGCTCTTACTTCATTTACCAGCGGAACTGTCGTGCGAATAATCTCTTGTTTTTGACTAACGCTTTCTTTCAGGTCAATAACTTGTTGATCTATGGTGAATCTATAAAAAAAGACTCCGATGACAATAATTTGAGTTATTATAATTATGTATCGTAAATAATGAAGCGCAAAAAAAATAAGCTTATCAGTTAATACCTCAGGTTTTTTTCTCTGCTGTAATAAATTGATTTGATACCTTTTCATGTGCTTTTTTTATATGTACGTGCAATCTGAGATTTTAATCGTTGTGCTTTATGCGCATGAATAATTTTTTTTTGAGCGGCTTTGTCTATGATTGAGTATACAGATTTTAATGAGATTTTTTTATCTCCTTTTTTTACTTTCTTAATGATCTGTTTGTAGGCATGAGCATAATGAGCATTATTTATACTTTTTTTTCTGTCTTGTTTTAATTTCTTTTTTGCTGATTTTATAATGGGCATAGTTTATTTTCACCTCCCCCTTTCAGTGTAAATGATCATCTAACAATATACAATATTCTGTTCAGGACCTATACATACGATACAGTTGATGAGTTTGTTTTTCAACTTGTAATATAACATATTCAGCAGGTGTTTTATACCCTAACGCCTGATGAAATCTGCGTTGATTGT
>DATDVH010000052.1:0-5418 GCA_035290045.1 Patescibacteria group bacterium
GATCAAAATTCTTTTTCTTCAATTGAAACACAAGCCATACTAATCCGGGAATAACAAGCCACATCAGTACGCCCATCTCTCGTATAATCAAATCTATATAATAGGTACGAGTGCCAAAGTGAGATTCAACTGACGCAGTAACTCGCTTAAAGTGACTTTCAATGATATGTTGGGTGAAAAACTGCTGTCTATATATGATAAACATTATGATAAACCAGCTCATTGCAATAAGGAAATGAAACATGATTTTTTTTTGTGCTTTTTTTATTTCTTTTTTAGGTAATTTCTTTTTCCAAAAAAGAATTATATGATAAAAAATCATGATACCAAGAGGATAAAACCCAAGAAGAGACTTACTTAAAACACCGACCATCAAGAAAAACGTACTTAACCAAAAACGATTAAAAAAGATAAGATACCCTAACCACCCAAGAAGAAGAAACACATCCAAGTTCACTGTCTGCGCTCGTTGGAGAAAAAGAGGACTCAAAGCGGTTACCATCACAGTCAGAAAAGCTGTAAATCTATCTTTTATCACTCTATAATATAAAATATAAACGAAAATCAATACAATTATTGATATTAAAAGAGTAAATAGACGAGTGGTGATTTCAGCAGGTGCAAAATAAAAAAATTTCATGATTACTCCATACAATAATGGCACCAGTGGAGGTTTATCTAACCACGGTTGTCCCTGCCAGACAGGAAAAAGGAAAAATCGTTTCTCAATCATCTCTTTTCCTGTCTGAATATAAAGAGACTCATCCCAATCATAGAAAAAAGTCTGCGCAGAAATCAACTTATATGATAAAGTGGCACCATACAATAAAAGAAAAAGAAACAATAGAGGATTTTTTTTAATCAAGGAATATATTTTTTTTATCATTTATCTATACTCCCCCTTTATCTCACACCATTTAATTTTTAAAATATCAGAAATTGCCTCCAAAGAATCTCTTATAAAATTCACCCGTTTTGTCTCCACATGATTCCAGATAACCTGTGTTTCTTTTATTGTATAACCTAATTTACGAGCAAGAAACAATACTTCAAGATCAAACCCGGCAGTGACTGACGAACCGAGTGTTTTTTTTCTCGCTTTATGAAATACACGTAACTTCTCAACAAGGGCAAGAGCGACATTACGATTGAATAGCTTAAATCCGCATTGAGTATCAGAAATTCCCTTCAACCCAATCACTACATTGCGTATGAATATAAATCCAACAGCCATGAGTTTACGAAGAAACGGCGCTCCTTTTCGGACTTTTTTTCTTGATCCTATCACGATATCATTTCCCTTTCCCATCTCATGTATCAGTTTTTCAGACTCCTCAATTGGGGTCGCCAGATCAAAATCAGAAAAGAATATGTATTCCCCTTTTGACGCATGAATACCAGTGATGATAGCATACGCTTTCCCTTGATGACTATTTTCAATCAAACGAAATTTTTTATAGTGAGTAAGATATTTTTTCTGTATTATTTTTTTTGAGTGATCTATTGAACCGTCGTCTATGATAAGCACTTCAGCAAACCGAGCATCGTTTTTTGTAAAATTACCAATTGTATCAAGCACACCTTTTGCGATATTGACTTCTTCGTTATAACACGGAATGATTAAACTGATAGTCATAGGAGCAACATATTACCGAACTAATTTATAGATTGTAACATTATCAACTCTCCATTTTCCCACGACTTTATTCGGGGCGAAATAAGCAATATCCCATTGAGGATGTCCAATAGGCCAACAGGAACCATCGCAGACGACAAACAATTCTTGAGCCCGTTCCAAACTATCTTTTTCAATAGAACGTCTTTCCCACACTTCTAAAAAATACCGATAAACACTGTCAGAATATTTCTGTGGAAAACCAGTCACCGTGTATTTTATCTGAGTAATATTATCCATAATAATTCTACTTACTCGCTGTGCATGATCTATCTGAAAAGAACCTTTTCCAAAAAGAAAAAAATACCCATAACTTTGAAAAAACAAATACAGTCCTAAAAAAATATATAACACCACTGTTCCTTTTTTAACGCTTAAAAGCCAAACAATTAAATATGACACTATTACTATATATATTGGATAAATCGCACCAAAATAATGCGGAATTTTAGGGCCGCTATAAAGAGCAATACCAGCGACAAGAAAAAGAAAAAATAACAAAAAAATACGTAGTGGTTCTCTTTTGTGAATGCGGGTAACAAAAAAAAGAAAAAAGAGTATCAACAACATGCTTGAGATAGCCTTATTCATTTCTATTGAAAATAAATATGTATTCAAATGCCAAAAAGATGAAAATAACTCACTGATCCAACCGGAAGAAAAAGAACTCTCTGTACTAAAAAGCGCAATAAAATTCTTCGTGTTCAAGAATTGATGACGAAGATCAAAGATAAGAAGAGGAAATAAAAAAATAAAACACGATACCAATGCAACACTTGATCCGATTATCAATCTCATTCTGTCGTGTTTTCTCTCAATTATATATATCATCATCGTGATAAAAAAAGGAGGAATCAATAATAAACTTAAATAATGCAGTTGTAGAGTAAAAGAGAACATCATACCAGATATAAAAAATAAGAATATTCGTTTTTTCTGCAGTGCTTTTATGAAAAAATAAATCGTAAGAAAAGAAAAAACAGGAAGCAGATTCGGATTCCATGAAAAGCGAGAAAACTCAATGAGGACAGATGAAAACGTGATAAGAAACGTTGCGATCAATGCTCTTTTTTTGTCAAAAAGATCACGTAAAGCAAAAAATATGATCAGAATAAAAAGTGAGGAAAAAAACGCTACACCAACTGCCAATCCAAGAGGATTATAATTGAAAAACCAAAGCCATGGTGCGATAAAATAATAATAAAATGGACCTAAGTATACTTGTCCAACTGATGTCGGAGCTCCTATCGCGGGCACGTGTTCTAATGTCAGTAAACGTTTGATAATGATTGCGTCGCGGCCTTCATCACCTAAAAATGTAACAAATTCAGCTAACCGATAAAACCGAAGGAATGCCCCGACCCCAAAAAATATATATGCAGTCTTGGTATAATTATCGCTTAACAGTCGTTTTACTATTTTTTTTATCTTCATATATACTATATGTTATGTCCAAATTATATACAAAAATACCACCATATGCGATAATTAGTATTTTAACCGTAGTTTCAACATGCGTATTATGGATACCTTTTCTATTTCATTTTCAATCCATAAACGGAATACAGGTGGAGACACCTAACTTCCAGACAGTTCTCAAACATTACGACGGCCCCTTATATATTATACCTGCAAAAACGCTTTACAATATTAACGATCCGCTTTTTGAAAGTCATCCTATGGGTCTTACCACGAAATATTTCGCCGCGCACCTTCCCCTCTATCCCCTCTTTATTAAAGCTCTTGCCCCAATACTAGGATATCTGAAAAGCATGCTTACGATAACAGTGTTTTTTTCAATCGCATTTTTCAATTTCTTTTATTATTTCTTAAGAAAATTAAAAATCACCGAACAACCACTTATACTTACTCTTGTTTTGCTTTTTTTTACTCCTCGTTTGTTAGTCGTACGTTCTGTTGGATCGTCAGAACCATTATTTTTATTTCTGATTCTCGCATCAGTCTTTTTTTTCATTCAAAAAAAATATTTTTTTGCAGGGATACTTGGTGGACTTGCTGCCATGACCAAAACACCCGGTATATTGCTCTTTATAGGATATGTTTTCTGGTTCGTTGAACACTATATTAAAACGCGAAAAGTAGAAATAAGTTGGATTTGGATTTTGCTTATCCCTATAGGACTTTTATTGGTTTTTCTCCTGTATTGGCAACAGTATGGAGATTTTTTTGCGTATTTTCATTCGGGAGATAATATTCATCTGATTTTTCCTCCCTTCTCTGTTTTTAACTTTCAAAAAAACTGGGTTGGAACTGCATGGCTTGAGGAGATAGTATTCTTGTATTTTTTCTATCTTATTTCTCTCTTTACGCTTTATCACAATAAACTGTTGCGTCCTGCTTTTTATTTTGCATTGATTTTTTTTCTTGCAGCAATTTCTATTCAACACCGTGACATCTCACGATACACACTTCCCCTGCTTCCTTTTGCCGCAATAGTCTATGAAAAGTTTTTTACATCAAAAAAATTCCTCATCACCCTTATCATTCTGATTCCCGCAATCTATCTGTATGCATGGAATTTCATGCTGTATAATATCGCGCCCATTACAGATTGGAGTCCGTTTTTGTAAACTATGTCAGAACAAATCGCCACAGAAATACATAAAAAATCTACCACCACGAAAGAAAAACATACTCCTAAAAATTATACTTCTCTGTTAAAAAAAGGAGCAGTAATAACGCAAGCGGCTTTACTTTCACTTAGTCTATCGCAGACTAACGTTGACGTGAACGCGCAAATTAACGATAAACCAGTCGACATAGAACAAAACGCAACTACTCGTGAGCAAGAACCGTCTGAAGAAGATTGGCGATTTCAAATAAATCAATTACTTCAAACTAAACCTTTCAAGATTTTGGAATACGCCGACAAAATTGGACAATTCAAGTGGTCAGAAGAAGTGGTTTTGAAAGCTATAGCAATCAAAACGCCTCAACCAGGATTTAATTTCAATCTTGAAAGAGCGGTCGCTCTTCTTGAAAATGCAGAAAAACTTCATGGTTATACACAAACAGTGATAAATGATGTCCGAGAAGCAACAGAAAATATTGGATCATTCAATTGTGTAGTTTTGCTACGAGAAGCAGATCACCTGAGTGATTATAGTTGGTCGAGCAATCTTTTGCAAAACCTCGTTGCCACCTCGTCCATCAACATGCAAGAATTCATTGAACATATTGATAATATAAAAAACTATAAATGGACTGAGTCAACGCTCAAAAAAATGATAGAAGAATCTCATAACAACTTTAACTTATATATAACATCAGCATTAACTAATCTTTTCACATGTTCTACACCCGAGACAAAAAATATTCCGTGGTTTAAAGAACTAATCAAAGAAGAAGCCATATGGACAGCGGACAATCATCCAGAAGTAATAATACGAAACTCTCAGTCTCTTGACGTATTGGATAATATTTTTGCTGAAGTAGTAATTATTAAAGCGCTAACAATTATGGAAAATACAGGAAGCCTATCATCTAGTACGAACTTTAACAACTGTATGGGATATTTAACTATTTTTGATTTCGCAGAGCCATTTATCAAAAGAGCTGTAGATAGGTTAAAAAATGAAAATCCGCGCATCATTTTTGACCACCTTAATATTTTACCCGCATATGAATGGTTTGACAATATGTTCAACGATGCTATTAGGAACGATCCTGTTTCTGCTTTAGAATACTATAGAAGTTTTGATCCAGGGACGGTTGCAGTTCAA